>CAJCCR010000081.1 GCA_903960945.1 uncultured Planctomycetaceae bacterium | reverse complement strand
CACACTTCTCACCTCACTCCTACTTCCACCTCAATACCATGAGATTGCAAAAAACCAATGCCTTTACCAGCAACCAATGGATTCGGATCACGCATTGCTACAAAAACTTTAGATATCCCGGACTTTAAAATTGCATTTGCACAAGGCGGAGTTTTCCCATGATGCGAACAAGGCTCGAGGGAAACAAACAAAGTACTTCCAACAGATTTATCACCGGCTTGATTTAAAGCTTCCATTTCAGCATGTAAGCCCCCAAACTTCTGGTGCCAACCAACACCAACCACAATGTTATCTCTAACTAATACAGCTCCAACCATAGGATTAGGCTCTACCATTCCACGGCCACGAATTGCGAGATCAAGGGCCAAGCTCATCCATTTTTCCGGCCCATCTTCGTTCATGATTAATTTATTCCCTAAAAGCTTTAAAAAGATACAATGAAAGAAATAGAACCAGCTTAAGAATCAATGGTTATTTGCGATGAAGTTTTCAAATGATTAGGAAAAATTTTTTCGATACCACCATTACAGCACAAACTCCCCATGGAAATACTTTCGCTTGCGAATGACAATCATTATTATGCGAAATTTAAAACTTATTATTAGTTATGATGGCACAGAATTTCAGGGTTGGCAAACCCAACCTGGCTTTAGAACCGTTCAGGAAACCATTCAAAAGCACCTTGAAAAAATAACTAACCAAAAAATAACACTTTATGCAAGTGGTCGAACTGACACCGGGGTACACGCTATTGCTCAAGTTGCAAATTTCAGGGTTGATTCAAATTTAAGTGAATCCAAAATACTGTTAGGCCTTAATGCACTTTTGCCTGATGATATATCCATCAGTGAAATAACAGAGGTTCCTTATGATTTTCATTCAGTAAAAGATGCAAAGAAAAAGCATTACCGTTATGTAATAAGGCAATCTGGGATTCCTGACCCCTTAACCAGAAAATTCTGCCACCTGGTAAAACAGGAACTAGATCATGAAAAAATGCACAAAGCTGCACAACAACTAATCGGAACACACGATTTTCGATGTTTTGAATCTGAATGGCCAAATCGCACAAATAGTATTCGAACAATTTATCGAACATCAATAAACCGGATGGGACCTTGGATATGGTTTAATATCGAAGGGAACGGTTTTCTTTATAATATGGTAAGGGCTATAGCAGGGACACTTATAGAAATCGGAAGAGGACATTGGCCCGAGAACAAAATTCTTGAGCTAATTGAGTTAAAGGAAAGAAAATATGCTGGGCCAACAGCTCCAGCAAAAGGATTATTTCTAGTACGCGTTTCTTATGAAGATTTAACACCATGAAAATACAACAAGATTATCCAGAAAAAATCACAATCACTCCGTTAAAAAAACCGATTGATTTAGTGTGCCATTTACCAGGTTCAAAAAGTATCACCAACCGAGCTTTGGTAATCGCGGCTCTCAATTCGGGCGAACAAAAAACTCATCTAAGTGGGGTCTTGCGTAGCGAAGACACTGAAATCATGGTCGATTGCTTAGAAAAGCTCGGCTTTATTCTTTCCGTAAATTGGAAAGACTGCACAGCAATTGTTTCATCCTCCAAAGCTCCAGGGATCATTCCATCTTCAAATGCCAATCTTTTCACAGGGAACTCCGGAACGACCATGCGTTTCCTGACAGCAATGGTTGGGCTAGGAAATGGCACCTATAAACTCGATGGCATCAAGCGAATGCAGGAACGGCCCATCAATGATCTTTTAAAAGCTTTGAATGACCTTAACATTAACTCTTCAAGTGAAAATAATAATGGGTGTCCTCCGGTAATTATAAAAACCTCGGGTTGGTCCGGTGGAATTGCGAGAATTAATTCAGAAATGAGCAGTCAATTTATTAGCGGAATTCTAATGGCTGCCCCGTTTGCTAAAGGTGATACCCGAATTATTTTAGAAGGCAAAATTGTTTCTCAATCTTACATTGGCATAACTCTGGCAATGTTAAATGACTGGGGAATAGACACCACCAAAATTTCTGACCGAGAGTATCTGATTAAAGGAAATCAAACTGGAAACCGATTCGAATACCAAATCGAGCCCGACGCTTCTGCAGCAAGTTATTTTTATGCGGCTGCAGCAATTACAGGGGGCACTGTTACAACACCAGGGCTAGGTAAATGTTCTCTTCAAGGTGATTTAAAATTTGTTCATGCGCTTGAACTTATGGGAGCAACGGTCACTCAAACCAACAATTCAACAACTATTACTGGCAAAGAATTAAACGGCATCAATATCGACATGAACGATATTAGCGACACGGTGATGACACTTGGCGTAGTTGCTTGTTTTGCAAAGGGATCAACCAAGATTACGAATATTGGCCATATAAGACACAAAGAAACAGATCGTATCAGTGCACTTGCAAACGAATTAAGAAAGATTGGCGCCCTAGTTGAAGAATTCTCCGACAGCATTATTGTTCATCCCGCAAAATTGCACGGATCTGAAATTGAAACTTACAACGATCACCGGATTGCAATGAGTTTCGCCATAGCAGGTTTAAAAACCCCCGGAATTACTATTTGTAATCCATCCTGTGTTGCAAAAACATACCCTAATTTTTTTGATGATCTCGCTAAAGCAATCTAAATAATTGCGGAAATTGATATGCAAAAAGTTTGGCTATTTTTTGTTTTAATTTTTGTATCATGCTTATTTGAAAATAAATGCAGTGGTATTACTTTAAATAATTCTCCAAGAGAAAAAAATCTTCAGGTATTTATTGCATTTGAAACTAAAGGATTTTTAACCAAACAAGCAGCACACCTTACCCAAGAATCCATATCAAGCAGAATTAAACAAACCTTTAAAGGAATCATTCAATTACAAGAATTTAAACTCACTGAGTCACAAAATTTAAAGAATCTACAAAATCAAAGTAATCAGAATATGTCGGCTACCTTACTTATCACACACGAAGAAAACCGTTTTATCATCAAAATAAATTTCGCAGACAACGAATCAGGCATTGTGTTTCCAACACAACAATCAACCTGCGAAAAAAGAGAAGAAATACCCTCAAAAACTTTAGACTTATTTAAAGAATATTTTTCACCAAAAGCACTGGTCTCAAAAAAAGTAACAGACGATATTTATGAACTTCAATTCGAAATAGAAAGCAACTTAAAATCGGATTATGTTTCACCAAAAAAAGGAGACTACTTTCAGATTCTTAGGAAAACCCAGACCAACAAATCCAACAATATTTACAAATGGACAGTTTTACTACTCACTGACGCCGTTGTTTCAAACGATAAAAAAATCAGGTTCAATTCCAAGCTATATTCTGGCATCGAATTACCAGATTTAATCGGGCTAAAAGCAATTAAAATCCCTAGTGCATCTATCGATGTCAGATTTAAAATACTACCCAAAGAACAAAGCCAAGATCCAAATATTCCCAGCAACTATTTCCCGGTTGATGTTGTGTTAAGATCTGCTTTTAAGGTTGGATCGAATCAGGCAGGCTTAATATCAAAAACAAACAATCAAGGAGTATTTGATTTTTCTAATAATTCTGAAAACTTATTTCCTGGGGTTGCATTTGTTGAAATATTACGGAACAAAAATATGGTTGCTCAATTCCCTTTCTTCAAAACCTTGAATGACCCAGAATCAATCACTTTAAATTTTGAACCAGAAAAACCTTACGAAAAGCAAAAGCTTATTTGGTTGATACAGGTTAACGATCAACTCGCTTTCATGGGCGCACTTTTTCAAGAACTAAATAAGTCTAACTTTAAGGAAGAAGAATTAAAGACTAGGATTGAAAAGCTTGAAAAGCTCTCAAAATTCAGCGTTGATAAGACCAACAACATCAAGACTGAACTCCATGATTTAAAACTAAAGTGGCCTGAAATCAAAAATGATAATGAGATCAAACTTGGAGAAAAAAAACTTGACGCTCTTCTTGGATATATTGCCGAATTAAACAAATACCAAGGCAGGCTGGTTAAGATTGAGACAGACAAAAACTCACCTGCACGAAAAATTTTAGATTACAAAATCACTGAAGCCAAACGTATGGCTGCCGATGGTGATTTCCCACAAGCAATTGCCTTGCTGGAATCGATTTTTACAGATGCTCCTGAAATTGAGAGCGATATTAAGGGGTTCAAGGATTTATGGTTAAACAAATCTGCTGAAGTGATGGAATCGAGAAAGTTTTTGTTCGATTCTTTACCAAAATTAAGCCTTAGCGAATTGACAAAACAAAATGAAAAACTTATTTCAAGTTTAGACACCTGCATTGCAGAATCAGATACCGCTGGACTTTTAAAGTACCTGAAAATCTCCAGAGATTTATATCTCCAGTTAGACCCTTCACAAAACGATCCAAACAAATTAACCATAAGCCCTAAAGAATCATTGGAATTAATTACTTTACTTGAGGAACAAAACAAAAGAGTAAAGATTTTTTTTGAATCCTTGAACAAGAAACCCTAAAGTACTTTGGGTTTTAAATCTTCTACGGACAATTAATTCAAAATGAAAGCAAGTTTCATTCTAAAAGACTTTGATCACGCGCGAATTTTGATAATCAAACCTAGCGCAATAGGTGATATTGCCAATAGTTTACCATTTTTACGGGGCATTCGAGAAACATACCCTCAGTCTAATATTTCTTGGCTTGTGAACCAATCGTACGAATCTATTCTGACCAATCACCTTGATATTAATGAGGTTTTTAGCTTCGATCGAAATATTTGGAAAAAGAATTTGGGGAAGGGGTTATCGTCCTCTTGGAAATTGATTCAGCGAATACGGGCGCTCAATCCCACCTTGACAATCGACTTGCAGTGCTTGCTTCGCACCGGAATTCTTACCCGACTGAGTGGAGCACCTATAAGGGTCGGCCTTGAAGATTGCAGAGAAGGCTCAAGCTATTTTTATACCCATCTGGTTAACTATCCATCCAAGGGGATGCATGCAGTTGAAAGGTATTGGGAGGCAGCAAAATTTCTTGGCTGTAAGGGAGAAATCCCACCTGCATCTTTTCCGATTGATGAAACTGAAAAGGCAAATATCCTTAAATTGATTTCCCTGATGCCCAAACCATGGATTGGTTGTTGCCCGGGTGCAAGATGGCTTACCAAGCAATGGCCCTCAAGTTACTATGCCAAGGTATTACAAAAAGCGCAATCAGAGACTTCAGGAAGTATCATTCTTTTTGGCGGTAATGATGACAACAAAAACGCGTCAGAAATTTCAACCTTGCTTACGCCGGGAACTCCCGTAATAAATCTTGCGGGCAAAACTTCTCTTCGTGGTCTAATTGCTGTAATTTCCCAAATGGATTTCGTATTTTCCAACGATACGGGCCCATTACATATTGCTGTGGCTCAGAAGAAAAATATTATTGCTCCCTTTCTTTGCACCAAGGTTGAATGGAATGGCCCATATGGTCAATTTCATAATACTATTTCAACCTCCGTACCATGCAAAGGCAGTTACCTTACAAAATGCCCTAAAATGATTTGTCTCGATGATCTTGTTCCTGAAAAAATGTTTCCTCTGGTAGAAAGTACGATTCAAGCATGGAAAGCCAGCAAAACTTAATCCTTGGAAGTTCTTCACCCTCAAGAATTGAACTCCTGAAAAGAATTTTCAACACATTTGAAATAATTAAACCGGATATCGAAGAACCTTCCTCGGGTTTTTCATCTCCAAGGGAACAAGTTGCAGTCATTTCCTGGCTAAAAGGCCAGGAAGTAAGTTTGCAAGTTAAACAAGGTATTATTATTGCAGCCGATACCATTGGATGGATAGATGGGAAACCTTTGCTAAAACCTATAGACCGAGAAGACGCAAAAGAGATGATTTCTAGGATGTCTGGCCGGAACCACGAATTATGGACGGGGGTAGTTCTTTGGCATAAACCGACAAATTTACAATTATGCTGGCAGGAGCAGTCCATTGTTTCATTTAAGAAAGTATCGCCTCCAGAAATTGAGCATTACCTTGAAACAAGATCTTGGAAAAATCACTCCGGATCCTATGCAATCGAGGAAGAAAATGATCCTTGGGTACAAATTTCGCAAGGTTCAATAACAAATGTCATTGGGCTGCCTTTAGAAAGCCTTTTATTTAATCTTGAAAAGTTCAAAAATATGGTCGCAATCGATCAGATTTAATTATGATCCTAATTTTTGCCTGCTACCATCTTGGAAAGATTGGGCTTTAGCCGTAAAAAGTTTATGTGGGAATCTTCTTTCAGTAAAGGGAGCTACATTCAACTCATGCTTGCAAAACTAGCCTTGGAAGATGGGACTGTTTTTACCGGCAAAGGATTTGGTGCCCAGGTTGAATCTACTGGTGAAGTAGTATTTAACACCAGCATGACTGGCTATCAGGAGGTTATCACAGACCCATCCTATAAAGGCCAAATTGTAACCATGACTTACCCTTTGATTGGAAATTATGGGGTTAATCATGAAGATGTCGAATCTAATTCTCCTCAGGTCGAAGGTTTTGTAGTTCGAGAATTAACAAAAATACCGAGCAATTATCGTTCGACCAATGATTTAAGCCACTATTTACAAAAAGCTGGAATCTGCGGTATCGAGGGGATTGATACTAGGGCTTTAGTGAGAAGGCTCCGTATTCGTGGCGCAATGAAAGGTGTCCTTTCTTGCATTGAAATGGACAACAAAAAGCTAGTTCAAAAGGCAATTTCAAGTTCAACAATGGCTGGTGCAGATCTTGCGCAATTAGTTATGCCAAAAGCTATGTCAACTTGGAAAGAAGGCTTCACCAGCTCTTTAGTAACTTACCTAACTCCCACTAAACCAACTCACCATGTGGTTGCTTTAGATTACGGCATGAAGCAAAATATACTAAGGTGCTTGGTTCAAATTGGATGCAAAGTAACGGTACTTCCTGGAAATTGCACATCGCAAGATGTGCTTGATCAAAATCCAGACGGGATTTTTCTTTCTAACGGCCCCGGAGACCCGGCCGCTGTAACCTATGCCCACAAGACTATTTCCGAGCTTATAGGCAAAAAGCCTATTTTTGGTATTTGCCTTGGGCACCAATTAATAGCTCACGCTTGCGGTGCTAGCACCTTCAAATTAAAATTTGGGCATCGTGGTTCAAACCAACCCGTATTGAACCTTTCCAACAAAAAAGTTGAAATAACCTCACAAAACCATGGTTTCGCAGTGGGTATGGATACGCTTCCAAAAAGCCTTGAACCTACTCACATCAATCTTAATGACAACACCCTCGAAGGCATGAAACATAAAACACTACCATTGATGAGTGTCCAATATCACCCCGAATCCTCTGCGGGGCCCCATGATAGCAGTTATTTATTTGAATCATTCCGTGATATGATGGGTTAATTCAAAACTCACAAGCATTCGGAATAACATGAAAACGACCATATTAATCGCATTATTTTTTATGGTGGCAAATTGTGCATCGCAATTAAATGCAAGTACTTTTATAGAAGAGCAGGGCTCTTTTAAAGTTGGCTCCAAGCCTGAATCTCCTAAAACACCCGAAATCTATCACCTCAAAAAAGCTGAACTCAAGTATACCTTGAAACCAAAACATCAGCTTCCAGTTTCTAATGTGGATGTATTTACCCTTACTTTTCCATCCCTAATAACGACTCCTTTTCCAGAAAATAACGTGGTCTATGCAGAATATTATGTGCCTAGAAATTTAAAAACATTCCCTGCCACGGTTGTTCTTGATATTACAGGTGGTGATCAATCATTATCCCGCACTATTTCCTCTTATCTTGCCTCAAGGGGAATTGGGTGCCTTTTTGTTCAAATGGCTTATTATGGGCCAAGGAGGCCCCCTGAAAGCAAAGTTCGCCTTCTATCTCCGGATGTCAAACATACCCTCAAAGCCATACAGCAAACCGTCTTGGATATTCGATCCGCTATTGCTTGGCTTGAACAACGCAACGATGTCGATAAGTCCAGACTTGGAATCACTGGCACCAGTTTGGGAAGCATGATCGGTGCTCTTAGCGCTGAAATGGAACCATTGGTCACCAAGGTTGTTGTACTTTTAGGGGGCGGTGGATTAATTGAAGGGTATTATGATCACCCCCAAGCCCTTATCGCTAGAAAAGCTTTCGAGCTATTTGGTGGCACAAAAAAACAACTTGTTGATCTTCTTGCACCTGTAGACCCTTTAACTCATGCAGAAAACCTTAAAACTAAGCAACTTTTACAAATCGCAGGCAGAAACGATGTTATTGTTCCGCCCATTATGGCGCAGGCACTTTGGGAAAAAAGCGGAAAGCAACAAATCCAATGGTATGACTGCGGGCATTACACAGCAGCGTTCTACTTTTTTGACGCTCTTAATTTAATTGCTCAACACCTAAAAAAGTAAGTCTTATATATCACAGCCCAATAACAACAAAACCCCTGGGTATTAGCCAAGGGTTTTGAATCATCATTTCAGCCGGTAGGACGAAATCGTTAGCTGCTTCGGTTCGATCTTTTACGATCGTTTTCTTTGAGGTGAATCTTCCTCAATCGAATCGCCTTGGGTGTTATTTCAACCAACTCGTCCTCTTCGATATACTCAAGGGCAAGTTCCAAAGTTAGAGCCCGGGGTGGTTTAATGACAGAAACACCATCAGAACCTGTAGCACGCATATTGGTCAGCTTTTTCTCACGACAGATATTCACAGGAAGATCATTATCCCTGCAATGCTCGCCTAGTACCTGACCTTCATACACTTCGCTTCCGGGGGGCACAAACAATGTTCCCCTAGGTTGAATCATATCAATGGCATAAGGCGTTGCTCTACCAGTATCGGTTGAAATAAGCACACCGTTTGCTCTTTTAGGTACTCCGCCCTTTACAGGTTGGTAATCGTAAAAGTTATGGTGCACAATGGCTTCTCCGCTGGTGCCTGTCATCAAACGAGTTCTTAAGCCAATAAGGCCCCTAGCCGGGATAAGAAACTCAATATGGGTCATTGCGCCACGACCATCCATTTTCAAACATTCACCCCTTCGATTACCGACAAGTTCCATCACGGTGCCAACAGAAGAAGGTGGCGTTTCAATCACGAGAAATTCTACAGGCTCCAATTCAACACCATCAACTATCTTGTTGATAACACGTGGTTTTCCAACTGATATTTCAAATCCTTCACGCCTCATGTTTTCAAGAAGAATTGAAAGATGAAGCAAGCCACGCCCTGAAACATGAAACTCATCTTTTTTAATTTCATCCGCAACAACTCGCAAGGCAACATTCGATTGAAGCTCTTTAAAAAGCCTATCACGCAATTGCCTACTGGTTACATAGGTACCTTCTTGGCCCACAAAAGGGGAATCGTTAATTCGAAAAACCATACTAAGCGTTGGTTCATCAACCGTAATAATTGGTAATGCAACAGGATTAGTAACACAGGCAATCGTGTCACCAATATCGACGTCCTCCAAACCAATCAATGCACAAATATCGCCAGCACTACAATCATTCGCTTCAATTCTTCCCAATCGGTCGAAGGTAAACAATTGGGTGACGGTATCTTCATTTTTAGTTCCATCGGTTTTTAAATGAGCGATACGCTGACCTTTACGAATTTTTCCTGCAAAAATCTTACCAATGGCAATTCTTCCAGTAAATTCGCTGTAATCGAGGGTAACCACCAACATTTGTAAGGGGGCATCCATATCAACATCAGGAGCAGGAACATACTTTAAAATTGCATCAAATAATGGTTTAAAATCTACAGGCGGAATGCTCATGTCGCTGGTGGAAATACCTTCGCGACCAGAAGCATAAATAGTCATGAAATCCAGAGCCTTTTCGTCGGCATCAAGTTCCACGAATAAATCAAAGATACCATTAAGAACCTCATCGATTCGCGCATCTGGACGGTCGATTTTATTGATCACAACAATTGGCCTCAATCCGCACTCAAACGCTTTTCGCAATACAAATCGCGTTTGTGGCATTACACCTTCTGCGGAATCAACCAGAAGCAAAACACCGTCCGCCATTTTCAATACACGTTCAACTTCGCCGCCGAAGTCCGCGTGCCCGGGCGTGTCCATTAGATTAATTTTCGTATCGCCAATTTTTAGTGCGATGTTCTTGGCAAGAATGGTAATTCCACGCTCTTTTTCCAAGTCATTGGAGTCAAGGATACAAACGCCCTTTAACTCACTATCTCGAAACATACCCGATTGTTTTAGCATCTGATCGACCAAAGTCGTCTTACCATGATCAACGTGGGCTATAATAGCAAGATTTCGAATGTCATTGCGAATCATCTCTGAATTATCCAATCTTGGTTCATTGTTCTTATCTACATCAAAAAGAAATTATAGATAATACTGCATGGAACTGCCCACCCCAATGCGAAGTGAATAAGATGAAATAATCAAAAAGATGGTTAATAAAGGCATAATAAATAAGAGGTTTTGATGAAAATTTTAGTGATTCGGCATGCAGATGCCCTAAATACAAACGGTAACTCCATTCGCACAGATTTCGACCGCCCCCTTAGTGAAAAGGGCATAAAACAAGCACTTAGGCTTAAAAAGGGGCTTCTAAAAGCTGACTTTTTACCTGAAATAGTCCTTTCAAGCCCCCTTATCCGAACCAGCCAAACCTCAAAATTAGTTTTCCCAGAAGTTTTTACTGAAAATAAATCTTTTTTTGAAAGATCAGAGCTTAAACCTGGTGCGCATCCAGAAATCATTTGCAAAATTATCAAAGAATATAACCCCAAGTCCATCGCCCTCGTTGGCCATATGCCCGATGTTGGAGTTTTTGTAAGTTGGCTGATCGGTGCTTCCGGGGCAAATATCGAAATGGAAAAATGTGGAGCAGCTTTATTAGAATTCCATGGTTTACCCCGTGAAGGGACAGGAAGTTTACGATGGCTGGTTGGCCCGGAATGGAAATACAGGTAGGAATTTAAAACGAATCAACAGTTTCTTAAACGACGAAACTTTTAAGCTGCTCAAGAATTGCCTTTGCTTTACCTTGATCAATCGCAATTTTAGCGAATTCGACTCCATCCTTTACATTTTTAACTTTATTCGCTGCAAAAAGTGCCAACGCTGTATTGGCCAAAACCACATCTCTACCCGGAATAATACTTCCATTTAATATATCCATTATAATTCCAGCACTTTCTTCTATCGAATTGGCCTTTATTTCGCTTAAAGAAACAGGATTTAGCCCAAAATCGGCGGGCAACAAGGTCAAAGCAGTTATAGCTCCAGATCGGATTATTCTTAATTCATTGGGAGCATCTAAAATTACCTCATCCATTTTTCCGCCACCACAAACCACAATCCCTTGTTTGCCCATTTGCAAAAGAGCTTGTGCAAACAGATCCAGAAAAGAATTTCTGCTAACTCCGAGCAAATGGGTGCCAGCACCACCTGGGTTAACTAAAGGGCCAATTTGATTAAATATTGTCCGAAATCCTAGCTTTTTACGAATAGGAGCAAGATTTTTTAAGAAAGGATAGTACTGAGGTGCAAAACAAAAACAAATACCTAGCTTTTTAAAAGTTTCTTCCGCAATTTCAGAAGGTAAATCAATTCGAACACCAAGGTACTGAAGCACATCAGAACTTCCAGAATTACTTGAGGAAGAACGATTTCCATGCTTAATTACTGGGACACCACAGGCAGCAAGTATAAATGCAACGGTAGTCGAAATATTAAACGATGAAGAATAATCTCCACCAGTTCCGCAAGTATCCAGCGCATCTTTATGAGGAAAAGAAGGCAGTTTTTGGCCTCTTTTAAGCACTTGGGCTGCAGCATTAGCTAAAAACATTGGGTTATCAGGGCAGAAAGCTAAAGCAGTCAGGAAAACTCCAGATTGTGTCTCATCCAATTTCCCATCGATTAAAGCTTCGAAGAGAGTAATTGCCTCGGATTGGTCAAAAATATTGGTATCCAGAAGCTTTTTTAAGAAGAAAAAGGGAGTATTATCTGTCAAAGGAACCTCAATAAAAGAAAAACGATGCTCAATTTAAGCCTGAATCACGTTAAGAAAAAAGCTGAAAAGCATATTTTATTCTTGTATTTTTAAAAATCTACATTACATATACTTATGTATATTGTACTTAAGTTCAGTATAAGGGATTTTTCAATGAACGCAGAACTAGACAGCCTCACCCCGCGACAAAAAGAAATATACCATTTCTTAAAAGAAAAGATCGAAATAAGAGGCTACGGGCCTACAGTACGCGAGATAGGCTCCGCATTTGGAATTAAATCTCCAAATGGGGTAATGTGCCATTTAAAAGCCCTTGAGAAAAAAGGGATGATCCTACGAGAGGGATTCTCTGCTAGGGCCATTCAATTAATCAATAATAAAAAACCGAAACAGGGGCTACCCTTCATGGGATTGGTTGCTGCAGGCTCTCCAATTCAAGCAATCCCCCAAGAAGAAACCTTGGTTTTGGAAAACATGTTTCCAGGGGATAATATTTTTGTACTTCAAGTTCGTGGCTACTCCATGATTGAAGATCACATCCAAGATGGGGACTTTATTGTCGTTAAAAAACAAGAAACTGCAATCAATGGCGAAAGAGTAGTCGCAATGATTGATCACGAAGTAACCTTAAAAAGGTTCTTTTTAGATCGAGGTCAGATCCGACTGGAACCATGCAACAGCACAATGAATCCAATTATTATTTTGCCTGGAAATGATGCGAGAATTCTAGGAATTCTGATTGGAGTTTTAAGAAAATGCTAACCAAACTTCTAGAGCGGTTGCCTTGAATACCAAGCAATTAGCTTTTCTGTTTCATTTCTCTGAGCCAGAAGATTAAAGCCATATCTTTGGCGTAATCCTCCTAATATCTTATTAAACCCAAAGTGATCATCGACAAGAGAAATAGCTCGTTGAATTCTATCAACCATGGGGTCTTGAGAGTTTTGGGCCAAGGAAGTCCAAATAATAATGGGATAGGTGAGTAACAAAATGTTCAATCCTTCCCAAAAAGGAATTCCAAAATTCGAAGCGCCAAAAAATTGCAATGATTCAAGCTTTATCAAATAATATCTCTTTAAAAGTTCGTTAGATTCCTCATCCAATTCGCAACGCTTTAATTCAATATCTTCAAATGTCGTATCAGAAATCCAAACATTTAGCTTGGGAACATTCCCAGCCCCCTTAGCAAATTGAATTGCAGCTTTTAAAAGGGCCATTCTTCCTTTATTAGCTATTCCACGATTCGGCCCATGATCTTTTCTCGTGAAAAGTGCGCTTATTTGTCTAAATAACACGCGCCCAACCCAACTCGGCGATGGAATAGCAAACGCATCTACAGGAACATCAGAAATAGTAACCTTACCAAAAATATTAAGAAAGTCCGTAACTTGATCGATCTTTAATTTACTCATGTTTGTTGATTTCAACTCATTGGAAAGCGCAACACAACATCGCAATGAATGGCTGATGTCATGTTTGCCACTTCTCACCATTTCAGTTAATTTATTTCTAATAGCAAATACAATTTCCCAACTTGTATCTTGAGAACCAGAAAGCATCGGCTTAACTTTATTTTCTGCAAGCGTGATCGTGAATTTTTCGCGTTCAATTAGCTTGTCTTTGAACTCTACAATTGAATCCCTCTGTTTTACTACCGAAGTTCCTAGATTTTTTGCCGCAGATGGGCAGGCATATCGGACTCCAACCGACCATTCGTTACCTGTCGGAATTAAAACATATGGAAAAACTTGACAAGGCAAGGGTTTAGCATCCAAACCAAACTTTCCATGAATTTTACAAAGATTATTTTCACCTAAAAACACACAACTACCATCCGGACGATGATTCAAATTTATTTTGTTATTAAATAAACCAGTTTTTCGAAAAGGTTGATAACCACCCAGATCATTAGTAACATCCCAATTCTGAGATTTGATTTTTTCTACTTCATCATCACTTAATCGAACCAAATATTCTTTGCAGCATGTTCCACACACATGGCAATCCCAATTCTGTAAAACTGGCAGGTTGATTTTTTCTGAATTCCTCAGCATCGGGATTTCGTCTCTTAAAAGATGATCGGTAATTGCTAAGCCTTAACTACCACCTTGTTTTTATAGCAACAGATATTCACAAACCATACAAGTAGTAAAATAAAAATAGGAATTGAACCAATAATAAATATTGATCCAAATAAACCTCCACTTCCCAACAAACCCATGACCATTGGCCCCGCAACACTGCCTGCACAATTCAAGGTAAGATACGCCGAATTTGCAGATGGTTGCTTTATGCTATCAACTTGCATTCCAAGCGATGCAAGCGCTACCGCATATTGACCACCACATGTTAAGCCAACGACAAATATGAAAACAATAATTACCGTTAGCGATTCTGTAAAACCCATTAACAACAAGCAAAACAACGATAACACATGTGTTAATAATAAAACGCGTTTATGACCAATAGAATCTGCAAGTCGAGTTATAAATAGCATTGAACAAATAACACCTGCAAACATACTCCCAAATACAATTGAAACCTGATTTGTTGCGTACCCCATCCCTATTATCATCAAGCCTAGATACGATAATAATCCACCCTCAAGAAAGCCTTGAGTAAAAGCTGTAGAAAACCATAAATACATTTTTTTGATATCACCAAAACTGATTACTTCCAATTCTGAAGCATTCTCGATTTTTATTTTAATTCCATGCAATGCCATTACACCAAACAAGGGGAATAGGCCAAACAGTATATAGCCGGTACCGCTTTGGATTGATTCCAACAGAGGGGCAAAACTTCCACCGATACCAACACCTGCCGACAAACATAGTTCAAACAGACCAAAGACCTTTGCTTTTTCTAGAGAACCTGCATTTTGATAAACTAGAGTTTCTAATGGCACGAGTGCCATTGCTGCACAAAAACCATTTATCATTCGAAGCAGCAACCATTCGTAAGAGGAATTAGCAAACGCAAACAAAACAACACTCATCGCAGCGCCTAACAGCCCCACGATCATCGTAATGTTCCCCATACTCCTGATTAACTTTGTCATGAAAATCGAACCCAAGGCTATGCTAAAATAATAAGCTGAACCATGTAGCCCAATTTCAAATCTGGATAAGTTGGCTTTCTCCATAGATAATGAGGCTAGAGTCGCCAAAGCTCCAAAACTAACAGCCCAAGAAAACCCTGCAAAATTCATTCGCATTTTCATGTATTATCATTATTTTCGTAGAAATAGTTTCATATCAAATGCACTAACATTTAATCTAACATAAACATAAGCAGTTGAATTGAGCCAATGGATTATTAATTATCATGAACACTGATCCCATCATTCTTGTAATTGATCAAGGCACAACTTCATCCCGAGCAGTTTTAATGGATTGCTCCTCTAATATTATTGCACTTAGCAGCACTCCCATCCAACAGATATATCCAAAATCAGGATGGGTCGAACACAATGCGGAACAGATTTGGGAAAGTGTGAAATCAACTGTTTTGAATCTCAAAAATAAACACCCAAACCATTTTTCACGAATAGAGTCGATTGGCATTACTAACCAAAGAGAAACAACGGTTGTATGGGATAATTCCAACGGTAAACCATTACACAACGCAATTGTTTGGCAAGACACACGGACTTCAGATTATTGCAAAGATAACATTCATCTTGATAATAAAATCAGAATGAAAACCGGTCTGCTACTCAACCCCTATTTTTCAGCAACTAAAATACGCTGGATTTTAAACACCTATGACCCGAATCGATCTTTATGTAATAACAACAAAATTATTGCAGGAACCATTGATTCCTATTTAATCTGGAACCTTTCAGGAGGAAAATCGTTTTATACCGATCATACAAACGGTTCACGAACACTTTTGATGAATATTCACTCTGGTGATTGGGATGATGAGTTACTTTCTGATTTTAATATTCCCAAAAAAATTCTACCCGAAATTAAACCAAGCGTTTTTAATTTTGGATCTACCTCAGGGCTCGATTTTCTCCCTGATGGAATTCCGATAATGGGTGTTGCTGGGGACCAACAAGCTTCCTTAGTTGGGCATCGTTGCCATTCGCCTGGGCAAGCAAAATGCACTTTCGGTACTGGAGCTTTTCTATTAAGTCACACAGGCGACTACCCCATTAAAAGCGATACAGGATTACTCACAACCATGGCAGCAACGACAGGCAATAAACTTCAATATTGTCTAGAAGGTAGCGTTTTTATTGCAGGCGCAGCAGTTCAATGGCTAAGGGATGGATTAGGGCTATTTGAAAAAGCTTCCGAATCTGAAAATTTATCTTTGGAATCCGACCATAATTCAGACATTGTTTTTATCCCTGCACTTTCAGGCCTGGGGTGCCCTTACTGGAATAGCGATTTCCAAGGTACCATTCTTGGTTTGACAAGAAAAACAACGAAAAAAGAAATCACAAGGGCGGCACTCGAAGGAGTTGCGCACCAAGTAGCAGACTTACTGGATGCGATATCAGCAAACTGTTCTAACCCTTTAAAAATACTGGCAACAGATGGCGGGATGACGCAAAACAAATATTTTAATGATCTATTAGCAAAAACTACCGGTGTGATTATCCAGACAAGTACAAATTCAGAAATGACATCGATCGGGGCAGGAATTTTGGCAGGTCTAGGCTCTGGGTTTATGAAACTCGATGATTATAATTCACCAATTAAGCAGGAAGGCAAAACATACAGTCCAAATTTAACTTCGGAAATAAGACTTAATAAAAGAAACCGGTGGAAAAAAGCTATCCAAGCACTAGAGGTTTTTTACAAACCTAATTAAAATATCATTCACTAGCCTTAAATTCTTTTAGAAACTTATAAACATCTTTTTCGTTTTCCAACTGCTCATAGCCCAAATGCTTAAGTTCCGATATTGCTTTTTCATTAGGCCATTTCTCTAACTCCATCCGATACAAGGCACAATAAGAACCAGTACGGTGAATCCCAGCAAAACAATGTACTAAAACGGGATAATTATCAGGGTTTTTCATTAACTTAAAATATTGCCTTACATTTTCCATTACTGGAGGTTCACCATTATCACTCTCCCATTTTTTAGGCGATAACCTTAGATACTTAACACCATATTCGCGAGCAAAAGCTTCTTCTTGAACATCGGGCGGAGCTTCAGAAGTGTACGAATCCCTTAGAGAAACTATCGATTTAATATGATATTCATCGACAACTTTCTTTAAACCTATTGGAGTCATTTGACCACTTCGATACAAGACTCCTTTTTTGACAACCCTAAAGTTTCGATACTGCTTTTGCTGGTATTTTGATACATAGGTTGGAATTACGACAACTGCAATCAAAACAATCAGTCCTACAATTCGAGAGAAACCCATTGCAGTTCCCATCCTTTAAAAATCATGCTCAAACAAGTGGTTTAGGTTGAATTAATACACTTGGCCTGAAAACAACTAATATCAACAAGGGCAAATACCACAAAATGTAAACACCACCCATGTGCGCATACCAGAACTGAATACCTATTAGCAACGCTGCTGACAAAGCAATCAGATTTCCGAATGTTTTTGGAGTTGGCCAAAAATAAACAGATAATGCAATTACAGAATAGAGAATAAAAACTGGAAGCCGATATGCCCAGTGAACTCCATGCCAAAAACTTTGCGTATCAGGCAACGGTTCCTTCCAAGGAATCCAATCAGAAATCATCCATGTAGAAGCCAGATATTGGGTATTTCCGCCATAGGCTAAAACAAAAATAATCATGCTTACAAGAAAAGATGACATTGATGCAATTACAAATCGCCAAATCCCTTTATCATGATAATAAGACAACCATAAAGGCAATAAAACCAATGGGAAGAAAAGACTCCCAAATGATAAACCCATCAATATACCAGATATTATTGGTTTTTTATGAAATACAAGAGCCCATATCATCAACGCCATTAACCAAGAATGATCCCATCGACCAATTTTTAATCCGGTGTAAGGCATCATCATATAGGTGTAAGGCAACAAGAAATATAAAGTCGCACAAGCAAAACCAAGGTGATAATCGTCATAATGAAACCAACAAACAAGAATAAGGCCAACCGCAATAAGAAGGTGACAAAACAAAGTCAAACCTCTTTCAACCCAAAGTCTTAATTTTGAAACATCAACTTCATCACCACCCCGATTTTCGATAATTTTTTCGCCATGCTCCCGGATTTTATCAATTGGAGTTTGAGGACGAGACTCTCTTTGGTCAGGCAAATTTGGCTCACGAATCGCAACAGCAACAAGGCTGAAATAAAAAGCAAAGGCGAGTAGCAACATTCCAGGCACATTAAGATTTGGCTTAAAAGCAGGCCTTCTTTCCAAAAGAAGATCCAATAAGCACCGCACCATCCAGAAAAGACAACTCAAGAGCAGCCAAGAAAAATAAACACGCTGATCATGCCCGCCCTCCAAAATAAGTAGAAGACCAGGCATGAAAAAGAAAATCGAAAAAATATCTATAGTTCGAAAACTAAATAATCGATTGAATTTTAAAAAAAGAGCACAAGCTAAAATCAATGAGAAATAAAACCATGTAGAAGCATTGGGCAAGGATATATCAAAAAATATTGAGACCGGAGATGTCATTGTTTAGAAAAAAACCTAGCAAAAAAGTACTAGAAAAGCCCCATATATAAATTAGAAAAGAAAAAGCTGAGTACGGGATAAAACCAAATAAAGCCGAGATTCAATTAATACTCATCTCTATTGGTTAAGGCAACTAAACTACTTATTCTTCTCGATTTTTTTTTCAACTTCTTTTTTCTTATCCTGCTCCCTCTTGGTAGTGCCTGCGGAATTGATTGCATCTTTCCAAACCTTAGCGGCCTCTGTTTTTTCACCAAGGGCATTATGAATATCACCAAGATGATCCAAGATTTCTATATGCTGGCCTTCCTCATCTTTGATGGCTTCTACGAGAAGTTTTTTTGCTTCCACATAATTCTTTTTTTTGTAAAGAACCCAGGCAAGACTATCGAGATATGCTGAATTATCCTTATCAAATTCTGGTTTAAGATTCTTGATTTTCTTTCTTAAATCTCGCTCGATCTCGATTGCTTTACGAATCAACTTCTCTGCCTCATCCAGATTTAAATCATTGTCGGCCCAGATATAACCAAGATCATTATGATAGGTTGGGTTGTCTGGGTTTTTTTCAACCAGAGCTTTAAGAATTTCTGCTGCTTTATCGATTTTCTTCAGTTCCACATAAACATTGCTAAGCGTGTACTTAATTTCTTCCAGAAACTCTTCTTTCTCTTCCTTACCTAAACGCTTATCCGAATCAATTTTTACAATGAGATCCTGATAAGCTTTCTCTGCATCAACGATTCTGCCAGCTTCTCTTAGAATTCGAGCTTTAAGCTCGAGATTAAGCCAATTGTCAGGCTGATCTTTATAAAGTTTCTCAACGCGCTCAATTGCTTTATCTATTTCACCTAATCGCGATTGGCAAAGCACCATTCTGCGAAATACGACTGGTTTTAATCTTAAAATTGGAATAAATGCTGCTTCATCTTCAAGCGTAATATCCAAAAATTCGGAACACAATTTCTCACATTCCTTGTATTTTTTTGTATCAAAAAGGATCTGAATCAATGGCCCGTAACCTGCGGCCATTTTTTGACCACTCCCTAAATTTTTAGCATCAACTAGGAATTTGCTGTAAAAATCAACTGCAGCGTCATTTTCACGTAATTCCTGGGCTACTCTTGCTAGAAACCAATAAGCATTACCGTTAAGTTTTTTTGAATCTGCAGGAGTTAATTTTTGGGCAACTTCAATTATTTTTTTTGCATTCTCTTTGTTTTTAAGTACCTCAATAATTTTATTTTTTACCGCTTCTTCGCCTGTGACAAAGTTATAAACCATCAAGGTTTTTAAACTTGCATCATCCTGAAATAAGGCACTCGCAGAAATTGGGCCTGCAAGAATAAGCAGATTGACTAAAATTACTGGTATAAAAAATGAAACTGCACGGTTCAACATCTGAAAGTCCTTTCCTAAAAACGAATTCCTATTCGATTGAAATAGTAACAAACAATCAGCAATTAGCCAATTGTTTATTACTAGTCATATCCAACTTTTATCTTTTCATTTGAAGACTATCATGGGCACGCACAATTAGCCCTAGGTTGGGCCCAATTTCCCTGCATATTAGTGTTAGGACTATATGATGCCCCCTGCACAGGCATACAAGGTTGAGTCTGGGGCTGTGGAACACAATAGTTTGCAGGAGGCTGCTGATAATAATTTTGTGGTGGATAGTCACGATCCCGATGATGAGCGCAACCCACTTGAGCTAACGCAATTACCGGAACAATAAGTAATAATAAAAATGTTTTCATTGTTTTATTTCCCCTGATTCGACGCTATGACCAAAAAATCGACTTTACTTTTGCGGGGTATAACAACGAATTAAAAACAAGCAAGACCAATTGTACAAGAAGGCAGGATGGGCAAAATTTAACGCCCAATTTCTAGACCATTGGAAAAGGTATTGTTTGATCAAGTTCATTTTGCATTTTTTTAAACCAGCGCTGGATAAGTAATTTCTGATACGATTCCCATATTACTTTTTTATTATCTTTCACTTTTCGGCTTATTTTTTCAATCAAAGATTTGGGTAGTGGGAGTTTACTTTTAAACTGCTCAACTATTTCCGCATGAACCAAAACACCCTCACAAATAATATTTATCGCAAACTGCCCATCATTCAACTTTTGCCAATATATAAAATTCAGTTTTCCTGAATCTTTCACTTTCTGCAATATTTGGCTAAATCTCTCGAGTGTTTGTATTTTTTGTTTAACCAGACCTGCAAATTCAAACTGTAATGTACCAGCAAATTCAGTCATTTGATTACGAAGAATCTCAAGAACTGGGGCAGTTTCACCTTTTAAATACTCTTTAATTTGCCTTACTTTTTCCAAATACGCTTTTCGACTACAACCACCAGCACAAGGCCCTAAACAATTACCAATTTCATAGCGTAAACAACCAAACTGGGGCAGCATTTCCAGCAAAATTTTTTGATTAGCAAAATGAATTAATGTTTTTTCAGCACAATCCCTGAGCCCTAGAGTTTCATTCAAAATATTTATGGCGTTACGCAAGGTTTTACCTTGATTAAATGGACCGAATGCTTCCAAATATTTTCCGGGAAGTTTTTTAAGAAGTTTGATCGCAGGTGCTTCACTCGAAGTCAACACGAGGTAAACCGGCCTTAGCCTATGGGCAACTCCCATTACATTAGCATTGGGAAGGAACAAATTAATGACTTCAATTTCTCTTAAAAAAGCATGGAATTCAGAAAAACAAGTTTGCCAACAGATTAAGGATGCCCGTCTGATAAGCTTTTTCTCTTTCGATTTCTTTTTAAGGAAATAAGATTGCAGCCTTTTTCTCAAATTCTTGGCTTTTCCCACATAAATCAAAATCCCAGAAGAATCAACTAACCCATAAATACCTGGTTCCTTAGGAACAAGCACTTTGACCTGATGCTTAAGCCCTCCTGGGCCATTTTTTTTTATTTGGCCAGAAACTGGCTCAGATCCCTCAGGTAAAACGCTGCTGGGGCCAAACCCTGTAAATTCTAGGTGTTGAAACAAATCTCGCATACTAAATAAGCCTGTAATTCTTACCAAGATTACTGATATTTCAATATTCCAACAAAATATCTTGGAAACAACCCCTATACGGCTAAGATGTTTCATTGAATAGAGTTGTTAGTTAATAATACTCGAATCGATTAGTTTTGTTAATTCGATTTACCATTCCGATATAAAAGTAGCGAGTTTTATTATGCCAAAGCGGACAGATCTGAAGAAAATACTTCTCATCGGTTCAGGCCCGATTATCATCGGTCAAGCTTGTGAGTTTGATTACAGCGGGACTCAAGCATGTAAGGCACTTCGGGAAGAAGGCTACATTGTAATCTTGGTAAATTCCAATCCCGCAACCATTATGACAGATCCGGAGATCGCAGACCGAACCTACATCGAGCCAATAAAATGGGAAATCCTTGAGAAGATAATTGAAAAAGAACGGCCTGATGCAATTCTTCCCACCTTAGGTGGGCAAACCGCACTAAATGTTGCCTTAGAGCTTTATAAAAAAGGCATACTTGAAAAATATGGCGTGGAGATGATAGGCGCAAGCCCTGAAGCTATCGAAAAAGCTGAGGATCGCCAAAAGTTTAAGAATGCAATGAAAAAAATCGGAGTTAAAGTTCCGCCAAGTGGTGT
>CAJCCR010000080.1 GCA_903960945.1 uncultured Planctomycetaceae bacterium | reverse complement strand
GATTTGAAAAGGGAATAGCGCTTTACCGTCTGCTCGCTTGAAGTTTGCAAGTTCCGAAGCATTGGTTTGCAGTTCAACTTTTGTTGCCATTCCTGGACGTAAGCGGTTTCCAGGATTGGCCATTTCAAAACGAACGGAGAGAGTCCGGCTTTCCTGATCAACGTGGGGGTAAATAAAAGAAAGAGTTCCTTCGAATTTTTCTCCAGGGTAAGCCCTGCTAGTAGCAAATACCTTCCAATGGTTGGTGTTGTTTTTCTCCTGCCCTAATTGATGATTCACTGGAGTAAAAAAACCAAGGTCATCCTCGTAAAGTTGAGCTAGAACCCAGACGCGTTCAAGATTTGCAACATCATAAAGGGGGCCGCCTTCTTCGACATATTGCCCTTCCTTTGGGAATTTTTTTAACACATGGCCGTTAATAGGCGAACGAATTGCAATTCTCTGAACAGGTACACCATCGCGGATAATTTTTTCAATTTCGATGGGTCCGACGCCCCATAGTTCCAGGCGTTCGCGTGAGTTTTTTTCAAGACCAGGATTATTTGATCTGCGTGCATCGAGAAGGTTTTGCACCGTGATTATCATGTCGGGGCTAAATAAAACCGCTAACTCATCACCTTGATGAACCATCTGGCCTGTTTGATTTACCACCAATTTTTCAATTCTTCCTTTAACACGGGCGGCAACATGCTTTAGTTCTCGTTCATCAAATTCCACAGTTCCAACAGTGCTGATTTCTTTGATGAGTTGCGCATAGGATACTGGTTGAGTTCGAACCCCTGCCAGTACCACCCTGTATGGGGTTAATTGAACTCTACTGACTACGCCTGGTGGAAGTACATCAGGAGATGAAAGTCCTTTTTTTCGTTTGCTTAAACCCATGAAGCATATGGGGCATTTTTCGTTTTTTTTCTCAGTAGTAAAACTTGGGTGCATGGGGCAGAAATATTCAAAACCTTCTCCTGCAACGTCAGTTCCCTGACGGTTCCATGACCATTTTTGGCCAATGGCAATAAAAGTCTCCCATTTTGCGAGGGCCAAACCTATTGCACCAAGAATTAAAATAAACCGAAGCCTTGCAAGGGGTGTTAGTACAAGTAGTTGAAACCAACTCAATCCGTTTTTATTGGGGGTTTCCATGATTCGTTCCTTCAAAAAAGCTTAGATCGTTTTGTATTGCAAGTTAGTTAATATGTTTGGCAGAAATTAAGTAAAAGTCTGGAATTTAAATGTTGAGTTGGCAGTAGATGAGTATTAATGAAGTTGAATCTTTATTTTTAAAAGAGCGGTGGTCAATTTTCCTTGATAAAGTTTGATTTAAGTTTGTGTTCAATGAAAAAGTGTTGGCACCATTAATTATTTGTGGTTTTAAATTGAGTGTATCTGCAATTTCGGAAATAAGCATTTTTGATCCAGGTAAACCATTTGACTGCAATACACATTGGCAACCAGTGGCGCTCATAATCTTAAAAATTGGAACTACCTGATCTTCATCATTTGTGCAGCATGAGCAATTTTGTACTTCCTTGCATTTCAAGCAGCAGGATGATTCGAGATTTTCTAGTTTTTGAGTAATTGAATTAGTTGGCGAGGCATTGGCGCAGGAACAGGAGATAGTGGGATTTGACCAACCTAATACGATGCTAATCAGCGTAAAAGCCAAAAGTATATTTCGACCAATAGTTTTTCTGTAAAAATCCATAATTTTATTTTAGAGGTAGTCTTTAAATTTTGTCAAGGAATAACGATTAATCTTCGAGAATTGCTGTTAATTACAGTTGAAAAAACGGCACGATTGTGAGTTTGTTTAAGACAGGCGAAAGGGGTGGGTGCTGTCTGTTGTTGCTAAAAAAAGCTCGGCCCTAGAAAAGGCCGAGCTTTTATTAGTAAAATTTAAACCCACAAGTGTTTACTTGGTGATTTTTGAAATATCGCCGGTGATCTTTTCGATATCAGCGTCTTTAAGAGCGCCTTTGAATGCATGATTAGCTTTAACAACTCTACCGGTGTAAAGCAGAACGGTAATATCAGCATCTTTGCTAATCTTATATCTTTCTGGACCAGCAGGATTATCAATGCTGAGGATGGTGTTCTTTACATTTTCCTTGGTAGCCATTGCCTTCAATTTGCCTTCTAAATCTTGTGAATCAGAAAGGAAAACAACATAACTACCCATTTTAGAGGAGCTGTTTTTGGCAGTTGCTTCATCAATTTTCTTGATAAGCTTGGTAAGGGATTCATCTGGGTTGCGAGCAAAAATCACAGCTACAGGGTTATCGCCATTGGAGCAGAACAAGCAGCTTTTTTGGCCAGCGTTTTCACCAGTAACATTCAGCGGATGAAATGGGCCAGGGACTTTTTCTTCAACTTGTGGTCCGGACTTAACTGCATCTGCAGCTTGAATACTGCCAATTACTAATCCTAAGCCTAGTGTGCAAACAGCAAACATGCGGAAAAGATTCATATAAAGTCTCCTAAATCTTATTACCAAAAAATGTTACCTACAACATATAAGTAACTAAAACAATTCTTGAATATTCAAACACCTTATATTAGGTGTGGGTATGTCTTGAAAGCATTAAAATTAGCTGTACCCCGTTAACTTTTAGAAGGTATTAAGTTAGAATCTAGGCTAATACAAAATTTAATTAAGCGTCAGTTCCAAAGAAATACATTCAATGATTTTGATGTTAGCAGTAGTGGTTAGTATGTGCAATGTTTTTTTGTGTTTTTCTAGTGAACACAAACGCAAATACTTAATGATTTAAAGTGTTTTTGAGGTTATGGTTTTTACTTCAGGGTATATTTGCACGCATTTGCCTTCATCACTTTTAAAGGCAGTGTTTTGAAGGCAG
>CAJCCR010000079.1 GCA_903960945.1 uncultured Planctomycetaceae bacterium | reverse complement strand
GCTGGGCTTGGAAGGTGCCATTGCCATTGCCCAAAAGCACGCTTACAAAACCATTGGAGTTACGATTTGCAGTGACAAGATCGAGTTTGCCATCGCCGTTCACATCACCAAGAGTTACGGAATTTGGATTAGTTCCCGTGGCGAAGGTGGTTTGACCTGCAAACGAAGGCAAGGCAGTAAACGTTGGCAAATCGACTAGGTTCAGACCAAGAGTGCCGGTACCAGTGATGCCGGTAACATCTACCGTGTAAGTGGCCCCTGAACCGGTTACGGAGGATATGGTGCCGTTGGCAACGGTACCGGTAGCAATTAAATTGAAGTCGGTTGCATCCACCCCGGTAACAGACTGATTGAAAGTAACCGCGAACGAGGCGGAGGTGGTTACAGCACTCCCAGGTGCATTAATGGATAAGGCATGCGGAAATGCCGACGAGAAAGGAACCGCAGGGGTGATTCTATCTTCTAGGCCAAGGAGCTCTAGCCTACGGCGAATCCCTTTTAATGCTGTTTTGGATGTGAAAAGATTTTTGAAAGCATTATAAAACATCGGAGGGGTCCTTTAAACTAAAGCAGATTAACTGAATCGAAGTAAAAATTAGGAATCAAGAGCATTTTCGGTACAAAGTAAGCACCAGATGAAATCGAAAGTTATACTTCGTTAATTTATCTGGTGAAAAACCAATGTCAATGAAAAACATAAGGTATTTACCCCATAGCCCCTATTTTGAGAAATATATAACAAGAATGGGCCGACGCTTTGTAACCCTTTGGCAAGCTCAGAGCCTAAGTTTCCTTCGCAAAAGTACCAATCTGGTTCAACTGGGTAATTCCTAACACCTTAAGTTAGTGGCATATTGTGCCGATACTTCCTTTGGTTTCGTGAATGGAATCATGAAACTAAGGAGAGATATTGTTTATGGTTGGCCTGAATAACGATACCTCAGGCAGATTTTTCCCCACCACCCCAAATGCTTCGTATTATTACCCATCAACGGGTCACGAGGTAGCGTTGGCGGGGCTTGTTAAAGCGTTGGAATTTGGCGAACCTTTTGCTCTCTTGATTGGGCAGCCCGGATTGGGCAAAACATTATTAGCTCAGGTATTACTTCAAAGGCTTGAAAACCCTAAAGCAGTGGCTTTTCTTCCGCATGCCAGATTTGATAACACTCTTGGTTTGCTGCAGGGCATTCTTTTCGATCTTGGGTTTACCAGCTCTAAACAAACTGCACAAGAGTTGCGCATGGATCTCACCGAAAAACTCTATGAATCTTTTGCAGAGAATGGCCCAGCGTTAATCATTCAGGATGAAGCGCACCTTTTACACCCAGAATTGCTCGAAGAATATCGAATGATTGGAAACCTTGAAACGGGAGCGGGCAGGGCAGCCCAAGTGGTTCTTTTGGCCCAGCCTGATATCCTTGAAACTCTCAAAAAACCTTACTTCGAATCTTTTAAACAACGCATTACGGTTTGCCCTTCTCTTGAACCTTTGGGCAAATATGAAGCCGCTGATTATTTAATCCATCATGCCAGATTTGCGCAAAAGTCGCCGAGTTATTTTACCGAAAGCGCTCTTGAAAAGCTGGTTTCTTTTAGCTGTGGTATCCCGCGCATTTTAAATCAAGTGGGCGAAATCTCACACCAGCAAGTAACCCAGGCAGGGAAGAATAGGCTGGATCTAGAGCATGTGCAGGCTGCTATCGAATTGCTCAAACGCCCTTGGCTTCAATTTCGAGAAAACAAAGAATTTGATCTTTTACAAAACATTGATCGAGTGCAGGGCCCAGAAGTCCGATTATTAAATCATGGCGAATTAGGCAGGACTGCCTAGGATTAGGCTGCATTGCCTAAACGGAGGTTTTTCAAGGATGGCAAGAATGTTCGATGCGCTAGGTTCGGGGGCAAAACCCAAAACTGGTCGCAAAACCAAAAAAGTTGAAGTAGCACCTATCCCAATGCAGGAAACTGCGCCCATTCAGGAATCCGCAGTAGAGCAGTCCCAAGATAATAATTCCAACAATGGCTTTTCGTTTATTGAGGTTGGCCCCAAAGGTTATCTCGTTGGTTCGCCCGATGTTGTGGTAATTGCTCCTGTACTAGAAGGCCCCAAATTAAATTTAAGTACGATCGAACCAGAGATAGCGCCCGCTATTTCTGCGATCTTGCCCGCAGTTAATACTCAAGTTTCAGAAGATGAAGGTGGTTGTTACGCAGATTTGATGAAAAGCTTGATTGCGGAATTTCCAACCAAGCAAGAAGGAACCTTGTTATTTGTAACCCCTCCTGCAGTGCAAATTGCGGATGCGGTGCTTAAATTGGCAAAAGAAGCCGCATTGTTGGGCGAAGTGGTGTTGGTGGAAGCTAAAGAGAATTCTGGAAATTTGCAGCGTTGGCTAGGCTTACAGGAATCTCCAGGTTGGCAAGATGTGGTATCGGGTAAAGCTGAACTTGAAGATTGCTTGCAAGATACAAATATTCCCGGATTAAAAGTGGTGACTGCAGGAAGCCGCAATGGTGGAGCTAAAAATGGCCCACGACTGATCGCCCGTTCACCTAGGGGCTTGGTTCGAACCTTAAGAAAACAGCACCGTCTTATTCTTATTGATGGTGGTATCTGGTCAGAAGAGTCAGGTTCACTGGGTTTGGCCCGAGAATGTGATGGAATTTGTCTTTTAGTACCAGCAAGCAAATCAGGTTCTGCAACCGTCGAAGAAATACTTGGAAGAATTGAAGATTCAGGCAGCAGACTTGCTGGCGTGCTAGTATTACCCAATCAAGATCGATCAAGAAGCCTCAAAAAAGCTGCATAAATTCTTCTTAAATTGAGGTTTTTTTCTTCAGCCTATTGCTCCTTGCCCCTCTGTTTACGATAATATCTTATCTGCATTGAGACACTCAAGAGAACTTCCCAGTAGGGGTTGGTTCCTTTATTTTTTTTTCAGGTATAAATGTCATGGTTCAAGTTGTAAAAGTTAAAGCATCAAGTCGCACAGAACACGGATCAAAAGCTTCTAAAAAGCTTAGAAAAACAGGCATGGTGCCTTGTGTTATCTATGGCCATAAAGAAAGCGCTGTAAGCCTTTCTGCTAGCCATGATGAACTTATGAAGATCGTAAAGCATGGCGTTCGCCTTGTTGATCTTGAAACTGATGGCAAGATTGAAAAGGCGCTTATCCGCGATGTGCAATGGGATTATCTTGGAAATGATGTGATTCATGTCGATTTTTCTCGCGTTAGCGCTGATGAGAAAATCCATATCACCGTTTCTCTTGAATTGAAGGGCACTGCACCCGGCCTGTTGGCTGGTGGTGTTCTTGATATGCCTATGCATTCCATTCACATTGAGTGCTTGGTTATCAATATTCCTGATGTGATTCGCGTTAATGTTAGCGAATTGCAAGTAGGTGGTGTAATTCATGTTAAACAACTGGTTGCTCCTGAAGGTGTTAAATTCCTTGCAGATGAAGATGCAGTTGTTGTTCATATCGTATCGGCTAAAGCTGAAGTAGCATCTACGATGCCTCCAGAACTTGGCGCCGCTGCTACCGAACCTGAGGTTATTAAGAAGCCCAAGCCAGTAGCTGATGACGAAGAATAATTAGTAGCCTTTTGGATTTAACAAAAGGGCAGACGCATGAAGGTGGTTGTGGGTTTGGGAAACCCTGGTGTTGATTATGATGGTACCCGCCATAACATAGGGTTTGATGTACTTGACAAAATAGCGAAGACGGATGGGGATGGTAAGTACGCGTTAAAGTTTCATGGTGCAGTTTGTCAGGTAGTTAAGGGCGACCAAAAGATTTTACTTGTAAAGCCCATGACATTCATGAATCTTAGTGGGTCGTGCGTTTCAGAGATACTGGGTTTTTATCGGGTTGAGTTTGCGGATTTGATAGTGCTTTGCGACGATGTGAATTTGCCTTTGGGCAAAATTCGGATTCGGGCGGAAGGTGGTCACGGTGGGCATAACGGCCTCCGAGACATACAAAATAAACTGGGGAGCACAAATTATCCCAGAGTTAGACTTGGTGTTGGCGGTCCGAGTGAAGCGAATTTATCAGGATATGTGTTGGGTAAATTCAGGCCTCACGAGATGACTGAAGCGAAAATGATGGTTGATGATGCGGTAGATGCGGTTTGGAGCTGGGTTAAGGATGGGATTCATGTTTGCATGAATCGATTCAATGGCCCGGTAAAGTAACAATATTTTTGTAGTTTTATTATCAAGGATAGGGTGTAAATCATGACTGCGAATGTGAATACTGCGAGTGTGACTACTGCGAACGTGAATGTTTATGAATGCATGTTTTTGCTCGACACCAATAAGGTCGCAGGAAATACCACCGAGTTATCCAATCAGGTTCATGCTATCCTTGAAAAGCACAAGGCTGAAATTTTAATCTCCCGCCCATGGGATGATCGTAAATTGGCGTATACCGTGAAGGGCCAAAAGAAGGCTCTTTATTACTTGATTTATATCAAAATTGAAGGGCCAAATTTGGCGGCTGTTGAACATGACTGCCTCCTTAATGAAAACGTCCTTCGTTTTCTTTTCCTCAAAATTGATCCTAAACTTACTGATGTAATGCTTTCTTTGGCTCGTGAAGACAGGCCTGTTGCATTGCAGACGGTTCAGCAAGATCCTACGGGCGAAGATTATTTCCAAGAAGATGATCGTGGTTCCCGTCGTGGTGGCGGTGGTGGCGGTGGTCGTCGCTATGATAGCAAGGATTAACGAGTATTTTCAGCGTACCTTTGTTGCTGCTAGGCTTGATTTTTCAGATTTCTATTTTAACTTGTGACAAGCTTTCAGTTGGCAAAAAGTACCGTTAATTTCACAGGAGCAGTGACACCATGGCGAACCTCAACAAAGTAATGCTTATTGGCCGATTGACTAGGGATCCTGAGATTCGAACCTTTAGTAATGGTGGAAAAGTTGCCAAGTTTGGTTTTGCGGTTAATAATCGGACCAAAAAAGGCGGCGAGTGGGTTGATGAGCCGGTTTTTCTTGATTGTCAGGCTTTTAATCGTGGGGATTACGGTAAACTTGCTGACCGTGTTGAACAAATGATGACCAAAGGCAAGCAATGCTACCTTGAAGGTCATATAATCTTAGAACAGTGGACTTCTCAGGCTGGCGAGAAAAGGCAAGCTCTTAAAATTGTAGTCGATAGTTTGCAAATGCTCGATGGCCGAGGTAATTCAGAAGATGGTGGCGGACAGTCCAAAGGCGCACCCCGCAAAGGTGGCGCATCCTCTGGCGGTGACGCTTATGATTTTGGTGCTGAGGATTTTGCAGAAGAAGGCGGCAATCGCCCTGCTCCTCGTGAAGATGAAGAACTTCCCTTCTAATCGAAGGGCTAAGGGAGTTTAAAAGTGAATAAGATTTTGGAACAGAACAAACGGAAAAGAGCTCAGGTCATCAAAGGTAAATCCGGCGGCATGCTGCTGGTTCTTACTCAGGATGTACTTCATGTTGGCAAACAAGGCGAAGTCGTCGAAGTTCGCCTTGGTTATGGCAGAAATTTCCTTTTGCCAAGAGGCCTTGCAACTGCGCCTTCCCAACATAACTTGCGACTCCTTGATCGATTCAAAGTTAAGCTTCAACAAGCTCGCGATGCCCGTCACGCCGATCTTAAAGCCATGGCTGAACAAATTGTTCGCCTTGGTGGTGTGAATATTGAATCACGAGTCAATGAAGAAGGTCATCTTTACGGTTCTGTTGGTGCAGCAGAAATTTTGAAGGCTCTCAAAGCGAAGAATCTTATGATCGAAGAAGAGATGATTCGTCTCGAAGGTGCCATCAAGGAAACTGGCATTTATGCTGTTAAGCTGAATCTTGGTTACGATATCGAAACAGAACTTACTGTTGCTGTAATTCCCGGAAAGTAATTTAGATTAGGCCTCATTTAACCGGGGCGCATATCTTCCCGGGAAGTCACTTGCCGGGAGGATTCCCATGGCTTCTGCCAGTTATGAAAGTTCGGGCTCGGGGCGACTTTTGCCCCAAAGCCTCGATTCTGAACGATCCGTTCTAGGTAGTATGTTCAGAAGTAACGACGTCATAGGCGATGTCGTTCAAATTCTTAATGTTGATAACTTCTATTCTGACGCCCACCAAAAAATCTATAAAGCCATGATCGTTCTTTACGAGGCAGGCAAACCAGTAGATTTAGTGGTTCTCACCGAAGCTCTTAAACTAGCCAATCAAATTGATGATGTCGGAGGCTATGGTGCCTTGGCTGAACTTTGGGATGCTGCCCCCACCGCTGCTAATGCTGTGCACTATGCTCATATTGTTCGTGACCGTTCGATTGTGCGATCCCTCATTAATGTTGGTAATGAAATCCTTCGGGATGCCTATGACCAAGTTGGGCCAGCTGATGAATTGCTGCATCAAGCCACAGGAAAAATGCTTGATGTTGCAGAACGCGGTGTAACAGGCCGTGTCTATGGCATGGATAAAATGCTGGAAGAAACCTTTGATCGTATTGACCAGCGTCAGACACGCGGTGGTTCATCAATAAGCGGGATAAGCAGTGGTTATCCCGATTTGGACGAGGTAACTGCAGGGTTCCAGAATAGCGAAATGATAATTATCGCAGCGAGGCCATCGGTTGGGAAAACCGCATTTGCATTGAACTTGATTCGCAATATTGCTGTAGATGAGAAATCGACGGTTCTGTTTTGTTCATTGGAACAATCGCGGGTGGAAATTGTTGAGAGGCTTTTGTGTTCCCATGCGCGCGTTGATGCCCAGAAATTGCGAAAAGGTTTGATGAATGCTGAAGATATGGAAAGGCTGATATCAGCTAGTGGTGTAATGAGAAACGCCAAGATTTTTATTGATGACTCGCCTGGTCAGGGTATGCTTCGAATAGCAGCAAATGCTAGGCGATTGAAATTAAGAAATGATCTTAAAATGGTGGTGATCGACTATTTACAGTTGATTGAGCCAGAAAATCGTAGGGACCCCAGGCAGGAGCAAGTGGCCCAAATTAGCCGCAGGTTAAAGGGTTTGGCTCGCGAACTTTCTATCCCCGTTATCGCATTGGCTCAGGTAAATCGTTCTTCTGAAGATAGGCAAGATCATAAGCCGAGACTTTCGGATTTGCGTGAATCAGGTAGTATCGAGCAAGATGCAGATACCGTGATACTTTTGCACCGACCTGAAAGGTTTGAGCCTGGGCAGCATGAAGGCCTCACCGAAGTGATCATCGGAAAACAGCGTAACGGGCCCGTGGGTGAAATCACCCTTACCTTTAACAAAAACATGATGCGCTTTGAGAACTTTGCCGTAGGCGTGCCTTTTGACAATTAACAAGGATGGAGCCCCGGGATGAATCGGGTTGGAATCGGCCACGATACACACAGGCTTGAAGCAGGAAGAAAGCTAATTCTAGGTGGGGTATTAGTTGAATACCCGCGTGGATTAGCTGGCCATAGCGATGCCGATATTGTGTTGCACGCCCTTACCGATGCGATACTTGGGGCTGCTGGCCTTGGGGATATAGGCGATGCCTTCCCCGATACCGATGCTGCCAATAAAGATGTGGATTCTTCAATCTTTCTACAACATTCACTGGCTCAAATTGCAACTCTGGGCTGGCATCTTATTAATGTAGATGTCATTATTTTTGCTCAGGAGCCAAAATTGGGAATGGTGAAATCTCGTATCAGAGATAATCTAGCCCGATTGCTTTCTTTGGATGGCTCGTGTGTGAATGTTAAGGCGAAGACTGGTGAAAAAGTTGGGTTTATTGGAAGGGTAGAGGCAATGAGTTGCCAGGCGGTGGTTCTTTTGGGTCGTTCCTAGAGTTGGAACGTGTCGTTTAGTAAAGGATTATGCATGCAGATTAAAGTTTACAATACGCTTACACGCCAAAAAGAAGATTTTCAAACATTCCAGCCCGGTAAGGTTGGCATGTATGTTTGCGGCCCCACGGTTTATAAACCAAGCCATGTTGGGCATATGGTTGGCCCCGTCATCTTTGATACCATCAAGCGCTACCTTTCTTATCTTGATTATCAGGTCAACTTTGTTGTTAACATCACCGATGTTGATGACAAGCTGATCGTCGAATCAAAAAAACAGAATATTACGGTGACAGAACTCGCTGAAAGGGTGACTGCAGATTATCTTTCCAATCTTAAGAAACTTCAAGTTACGGGCATTGATCACTTTCCCAGGGCGACTCATTATATTGGCGAAATTCAATCGATGATCAGCGGCTTGATCGAAAAAGGATTTGCTTACGCATCGATGGGGGATGTCTATTTTGATGTTTCCAAAGATGAAGATTATGGAAAACTTTGCAACCGGGATCCTGAACAACTTGAGGCGGGTGCCCGGATTGAAATTAACGAACGAAAAAGGAACCCCGGTGACTTTGCGCTATGGAAAGGCGCTAAGCCAGGCGAACCAATGTGGGATAGCCCTTGGGGATCTGGAAGGCCAGGCTGGCATATCGAATGCTCTGCAATGAGCATGAAATTATTGGGCGAATCATTTGATATGCACGGGGGAGGGCTGGATTTGCAGTTCCCGCATCATGAAAATGAACTAGCGCAATCCGAATCATTCACAGGAAAAACCTTTGCCCGATACTGGCTTCATAATGGGTTGATGAAGACGGGCGATAAGAAAATGTCGAAGAGCGAAGGTAACGAAATCGTAGTTACCGAGTTGTTGAAAAAGCATCAGCCCGAAACCCTTAGGTATTTGCTTTTAACATCGCATTATCGCAGCCCTATTGAATATAGCGAAGATCGCTTACTGGAACTGCGTAGATCTCTTGATTCCTTTTATCGGTTCTTCGATCGGGTTAAACGCATCAGTGGTAATAGCTTTTATCAGGTTGTTGGGAAGTTAAAGCACCAGCCTACGCCACAAGGGCTTTCAACTTTTCTTGGTGAAATTTACAAGCTTCGAGATGCTTTTCTAGATGCATTCTCAGACGATTTTAACTCGGGCGGTGCGCTGGGTACCTTGCACGAATTTCTGAATGCTTTAAATCGCTTTGTAGATCAATCGAAGATTGAAACCCCCGAGGCCAATCCCGAAGCCAAGGTTGAATTCTTTGCTGCTGTTAGTGTTTTCAGGGAAATCACTCAGATTCTTGGACTGTTTCTTGAACCACAAGAAGCTGCAACCGCTCAGGGGAATAATCAGTTGATGGATGGGGTGATGACTCTCCTGATTGATATTCGGGCTGAGGCTAGGAAGGCTAAGAATTTTGCCTTGGCTGATCTGGTTCGTAAAAGGCTGACCGAGTTAAACATCACTTTGGAAGATCGGCCCGGAGAAACCGGCTGGCGCGTTGGGCCTTAAACAGCCTTTCATTGGCTTTTCATGGAAGAACTCATGGCGATTGCCTCTTCAAATATCCGTGAATTACAGCCTCAGACCTTTACAAGAGTTCTGGGGATTGATCCCGGGTTGCAGGTTACTGGGTATTCAGTATTGGAGAAAATTGGGCAGGGCGCCAAGCTTCTTGAAGCTGGTATCATTTCCACTAAAGATTCGGGAAGCAAATTACTCCACGTTCGGATTGCTTCCCTATACGAAAGTCTGATGGAAATAATCGAACAATTTAAACCTCAATCCATGGCTGTGGAGCAACTGTTTTCCCATTACAAACATCCCCGCACTGCTATTTTAATGGCGCACGCTAGGGGGGTAATTCTACTTGCTGCTGCCCAATATAAATTGTCTGTCACCAGTTATAATCCTACCCGAGTTAAGAAATCTTTGACGGGCAGTGGCAGGGCAGGGAAGTTGCAAGTGCAATGGGCCATTCAAAGGGAATTAGGGCTGGTAGATCTGCCTGAACCTCCCGATGTTGCAGATGCAATGGCTATCGGCCTTACTCATATTCATGCAATTTCCATAGAGAAGCCGGAGCTTTTATGATTACCAAGATCACCGGCATATTGAACAAGGCCGAAGAAGAAGACGCACGAATTCAAGTTGGGGCCTTCGAATATCAAGTCCTAGTTACCGAATTGGTCCGCAGGCAGATACAAGATCGTATAGGGCAGGAGATAACACTTCATACCCTTCATTTTTTTGAGGGTAATCCAGTTCAGCAAGGTCGCATGATCCCAAGATTGTTGGGCTTTCTTCATGAATCTGACATGAGCTTTTTCGAGCTTATTTGTACCGTGGATGGCATAGGAGTTCGGAAAGCAATTCGGGTTATTGCTATGCCAGTCGACCAGATTGCTGACGCCATCCAGCGGTCAGATACAAAATGGTTAACGACGTTGCCTGGGATAGGGCCAGCGATGGCGGAAAAAATTGTTGCGGGTCTGCGGAAAAAAGTTGCTACCTTTGCTTTAGCCCATGGAGGGTTGAAAGCCATTTCTGGTGGACCAGATACAGGCAATGACAAGATTTTTGCAGATGTGTTTAACGCATTAATGGCGCTTGGTTTGGGGCCCTCAGAGGCCAGACTACGAATCGATAAATTGATTGCATCGGGGAAGGTGCCTACCTCCGTTGAAGATGCGATTAATGCTGTTTTCAAAGGTTCCTGATTTGGAATTGAAAGATTAAATTATGGCTCGACAACCGATACTTCAGCCCGATGCATCAAAGGACCCGAAAGAACATGACTCGGCGTTACGCCCTCGTTGGTTACGAGAGGTGATTGGGCAAAAGGCGGTAGTGCAAAGATTACAGATAGTATTAAAGGCATGTAAGAAACTAAAGGAACCGCTTTCACACATGCTTTTCGATGGCCCTCCGGGTTTGGGAAAGACGACCTTTGCCACCGTTTTACCAAATGAAATGGGTACGGCTTTACAGTTAACTTCTGGGCCGGCTTTGACGAAACCTGCCGATCTTCTTCCTTTCTTAACCAACTTGGAAGAGGGTTCGATTCTTTTCATTGATGAAATCCATCGCCTTCCCAGAACGGTTGAAGAATTTATTTATCCTGCAATGGAAGATTTTCGGGTTGATATCGTTTTGGGCGAGGGCATGAACGCTAGAACAATCAGCCTAAAGCTAAAGCGCTTTACCTTGATTGGAGCAACCACCCGCAGCGGGATGCTTTCGAGTCCATTGCGTGACCGTTTTAAAATGCATGAGCATTTGGAGTTTTATTCGCCTGCTGAACTTGCAGAAATTCTGATGATCAATGCCAAGAAGTTAAACACACCAATTACTGAAGAGGCAGCCCAAGAGATCGCTATTCGAAGTCGTGGCACCCCGAGAATTGCCAATTCTAGATTGTGGTGGACTAGGCATTTTGCTGCAAGTGAGGGGGATGGGAGTATTGATTTGGCGATTGCTAAAACAGCATTGGCGATGGCAGAAGTTGATCGAGCGGGATTGGATAAACAAGATCGCAGATACTTGGAAACCCTTATTGGGGTTTTTGCTGGGGGCCCAGTAGGTATCGAAGCTTTAAGCGCTACCATGAATCTTCCGGTCGATACACTCAGTGATGAAATCGAACCCTATCTGCTTAGAGAGCAATTCACCATTCGAACTCCTCGCGGCCGCATCGCCACTAGTAAAGCATATAGCCTTCTAGGAAAGGAAGAGCCCATCAAAGAAAACGCAGAAGATGACACTTCTTCTCAGCCTTCCCTGTTTTAGCTATAGTGTACAAACGATCAAAAGTTGTGCTATTTAAAATGGATTTTACTAGTCATTCCAATTATTCACCATAAAATTTGCGTATCTTGTTATGCTACCTGATTTAATGTAAAGTAATTATTTACATGCATTCTGGTTGTTGTTATAGTTCTACTAGCAAGATTTAGTTTGGAGACGGTTCTAAACTGACACTTAATGTCTAAGTTGAGAGATGTGGATGGCGAGAACGCTAACCCTAATGTTTCGCAGAGACCCTTCCAAAGATCGTTTGGAAGAAAAGATTCCTTTTGAAGGCTATAATATTTTATGGCCCGATGGGACCCCTGCTGAACTTGCAATTGACGCACTTTGTAAGCACGGCCAACGTTTGCTTGGTTTGGGCAAGTACTTACAGGGTTGCAATGAAAAAATGATTGATATGAAGTTCTTTCCTTTAAAAGGTAAAGACGATCCTCTTACGCGAATCCCTGGCCATAGGGTCCGTCGTTTTTATCTTCACAAGCAAGATAACTCGGGCAGGGTTCATTTTTTTGATGGTACACCAACTTCTGTGGTTACCGTAATCGGACGAGATGAAATCGAAGTCGTTGATTGGTTGGGTTTGGGAACTATGACGGAAAACGAGATTCAATGGTTTGATCTCGCTGCAACACCCTCCGAAGCCGACTTCAGAGTTGAACTTGACGAAGTTAAGGAATCAACTCCATTGGCCGATGTAAAGTCTTATGTAGAAACGACATGGGATAAAACTCTTGCAGAATCATCTTGGCAGAGGCGCTAGATTTAGCCCCCAATTGCATGCATGGTTCTTGAGGGTTTTATAAATTCTTTTGTATTAAACTGATGGCCAGCCCATTTAGAATTAACATTCGTTTCTAACATCCTTAAAATGCTTTTTTCATCGACCTCTGGTCTAAGAAATGGCTTTATATCTATTTCTTCCAAGGCAAAGAGGCAGTTTCGCAACTTTCCTTCGGCAGTTATTCGAATCCGATTGCAGCTTTGGCAGAAGGGTTTGGATACCGAGGCTATTATGCCCACTTTTCCTTTGCCATCCTCATAAACAAATTCCATGGCGGGCGCCATTGGGTCATAATTGGTTGCAGGCACCAATGGACCGACTTCTTTATCGATTTTTTCGAGAATTTCGTGGGCAACCATCACTTTTGCCTTTTCCCAAGGGTTGGCACCTATGGGCATATATTCAATGAATCGAATTTCGATTTGCTTCTCGCGGGCAAATTTCGCCAAGCTAACTACTTCGTCGTCGTTGGTCCCGTTAATGCAAACAGTGTTTAATTTGATACTTTGGAATCCGGCCTTTATGCCTGCATCGATGCCTTCAAGAGTTTGCTCCAACCCGTCCCTTTTACAAAGATCCTTAAATCGCTCAGGGAGCAAAGTGTCGAGGCTGATAGTGATGCGGTTTAAACCTGCCTGTTTTAAAGCCACAGCTTGGCTGTTTAGCAACATCCCGTTGGTGGTAAGGCTAAGATCCTTAATTTCTTTTATCTGTGATAGGAACCCCACCAAGGTCGAAAGATCTCTACGCAGGAGAGGCTCGCCCCCTGTAAGCCTTACTTTGTTGACTCCGCGGGTTACTGCGATTTTTACAAAGGCAGTTATTTCTTCAAAGGAAAGGAGTTCCTTGCTATCGAGAAACTGAACATCTTCAGGCATGCAATAAACGCAGCGTAAATTACAGCGGTCGGTAACACTAATACGAAGATTATTGTGGATCCGTCCAAAAGTATCTACGAGATTGCCAGAGCTTGCAACTTGAGCAAGGTCTTTATTAATGAGGGGGTCGTGTATTGGCAGGGGATTCATTGGTTTCCAAGACTCGTGGATCGTTTGGGTTAATTTTTAGGATGAATCCAGTTAGAAACACCTTTGGGGCTGGTTTCCTTTTTCCAAATCGGAACCACTTCTTTTATCTTATTCATTATTTGCTGACAGGCTGCAAAGGCATCGGCCCGATGGGGGCAACTTACGCAAACAGCAATACTTGTTTCACCGGGATGAAGAATGCCCAAGCGGTGAATTATTTCGATTTTTTGAATGCCCCACTTGGAAGTAGCCTCTTCAGCGATTTCAAGCAATGTTTTTTCAGCAAGTGGAGCAAAGGCTTCATATTCCAGAAACAAAGTCTGCTCGTTTCCAGTAATTTCCCTGACAGTTCCGAGAAAAAGTACGATTGCCCCGGCGGACTTGGTTCGACAATTTTCAATCATTTCTTCGTGTGCAATCGGCTCATTCGTTAATTTAATTCGCATGTTCATTAAACCTTATCCGCCACTAACTGCAGGTAAAAATGCTACTTCATCATTTTCGACAAGCAGAGTATCCGAAAGTACTAATATTTCGTTTACCGCAAAGGCAGCTCTGGTAGCTAGGCTTTCAAGCTGTGGAAATTTTGCCATTAGTATCGCTCTTAGTTCTGCAACACTAGTAAGGGCGGGTATTTGCATTTCCAAGCGGTTTTGGCCCACAATATCTCGCGCTCCTGCAAAGAATATAACGAAAATTTTAATCATGGTAGCCTTTTTTCCGCCGGCTTGGGTACCGTTTTCGATAATCCAGGCATTAAGCCGTAAGCAAGTGCCAGCAATTGTGCAGGGTGCAGGGTTTGTTTGGTTCCAATATCTTCCATTTGAATTCTACATGCACTGCATTCGGTGGTTCCCAATACCAAATTTGATTGTTCAAGATGGCTAAGCATGGGCTGCCCAATGCTTTTTGAAAGGCTCAGATTAGCAGCCTTAAGCCCAAAAGTTCCTGCCATCCCTGAACAAGAATCATTTAAAGCTTCGAGATGGAGTTGGGGAATCAGCCCGAGAAGTTGTGAAGTCACCAGTGGTTGGCCCAAAGCTTTGAGATGGCAAGGGACATGTTGCCCGACTCTTAAGTCGACGGGGGCGAAATCAGTTTTTAGCAGCCCTTGCATATGGAGGTTCCAAAGGAAGCTGGTAAATTCTTCCACTTTGCTAGCAACCAAATCCACATCGGGATCTTCTAAAAGTCGCCCGGCATCCTGCTTGAAAAAAAGCGCAGCGGTGGGTTCCGAACAAATGATGGGGTAACCTTCACGGGCTAAATCAGCAAAAATTCTGACATTTTGCCGTAGGGCCGCCCTTGCATAATCAATATCCCCTTGGGCCAGTGGCGCCATACCACATCCCACCTGACCTTCAGGAACATGAACTTCGATACCGTTGTGATGCAGGATAGCAACAATGGCTTCGCCAATGGAGGGGTCATGGTAATTGGCAAAGATATCGACAAAATAGGCGACTTTTGGTTTTGCAGGAGAGGGTTTTTTTGTCCAACCTTTTTTCTTGGCCCTTTTAATGAAGTTTGATCGGGCAAAAGGAGGAATCTTTCTTAATCGCGAAATCCCAAACAGTTTTTCGATCAGCCATCTGGAAAAGATATTTCCCATTATCAAGTTTGAAAGAGGCGCAAGCATACTGCCTAAGGATGAAAAAAGTTCGGTACGGGATAAAACCCAATCCGATCTCTCGATGGAATGCATTTCAACATTGGCAACTTTTGCTTCTAGCATTAAGCCTGGAATATCAACATGGGAAGGGCATTCGATTGCACACATTCTGCAGTTGATACATAAATCGGAAATATCCCGCATCTCTTCAGAACTGAATAACTGTTGTTCTTTAGGGGAACCCAAAAGCATTCGGGCGAGGTTTGCCTTGGCTCTGGGGGTTGCGTGTTCATTTTTAATCACCCGGTTGGTGGGGCACATTCTTTTTGCACTACTTTGAGTTCTGCAAAGTCCACATCCATTGCAATGCGATGATTCAATTAACGGCGAGTTTTCTTTCCATTTTAGTATGGGTTGTAAATTGATTACAGAATCTATGTTTGATTCTGATTGGTTTTCAAGGTCGCCTAGGCTGCGAAAGGGCCAAATTGGGATTTCAGAAGAAGTTCCCACAACCTTTCCTGGATTAAATTGGTTGTATGGATCAAATAAATCTTTGATTTTTCGAAGGGAGGGCAGCACCCCCGCAGAGATTTTCGTTTGCCAGGGTAAACGCGATAAACCCAGTGCTTCCTGGCAGGATAAAGCCCCACCAAAATCTTGCACCAGCCCATAAACTTTATCTGCTAATGACCAAAGCCTTGCACTCTCTTTTCTTTTTTGTGGTGTGCCCAGCACCCTAAGTTGTATCTGGCCTGTACCGGGGCAAATGGCGTATATCGCAGTAGATTCATGATCTTTTAAAACGGTGGTAAGTTGCTCAAGAAACTGTCCGAGATTTTCTCTTGGCAAAACCAAATCATCGATGAACTGCAGAAACGTTTCAGGGCCCTTAACTCGGGCAAGTGCTTTTAATGCTACTTCCCTCAGCCTCCAAGGGTTTGGCGTTAAAGCATCTAGGCATTGATAAGTTCGTATGGGTATAACGCCTGTTGCGGAAATTGATTTTTCAAATGCAGCCAGAGATGTGTTTTGATTAACCCCCGAAAAGCACACAAGTAAAACAGCGTTGGTGTCTGGATGAATCCATTCTGCACAAAGGTTATCGTTAGCTTTGGCAAGGCTGAAAAAACGGTGTTCAAGAATGTCGCAAAGATCAGGCGAATGTTGTAAGGCGTAGTGGGAAGCCTCTAAGCATTCCTGAAGCGTGCTAAAGCAATAAAGTCCCCATTGAGGGCTTTGGTGTTTTTCGATCACCCGGATTTTGGCAGCGAGAATAATACCCAGCGTTCCTTCCGCCCCCAAAAAAACTTGGTGCATTTCTTTATTCTTGGATTTGATTATTTCGCATAGGTTGTAGTTTCCATGAGGCAAAGGCAATGTGGAAAAAGCTGCGAGTAGTTCTTCTTTTTGTTCTTCTAGAATAAAGGAAAAACCCTCTTGTAGGATTTCCATGCGGGATACTCTTTCTCTCGCAGGTTCACCTCCTAGGGTTGGTGATTCAATCCAACTTATCGATCCATCATCTAAAACGACTTTTAATGCAGTGACATAATGCCTTGGATGTTTGTCCGCAAGCAGGAAAGGGCCGGCGGCATCCGAAGATAACCAGCCTCCTAGCGAGCGTTCTTCATTCCAAGGCGCAGAGGGAATTCGGAATTGGGTGTGCGTAATAAAATCAGAAAGCTGTTTAATTGTTACACCGCATTCAGCATGAAGAATGCCATCCTCAAGGCTGATGATGTTTTTGAACTTTTGGGATAGATCGATGACGATACCATTTCCCAGAGCTGCGCCACTAGTACCCGTTCCCGAACCTCTGGGAATCAGAGGGATTTTTTTTTCAAATGCATACTTTACCAGTGCGCTTACTTCTTCCTGATTATTAGGAATTACAACAGCAAGAGGAGTTACTTCAAATGGCGAAGCGTCACAGGAATATAATTTTATCGACAGGGCATCAATCAGGATTTTTCCCGTGATGATGCCTTTAAGGTCATCGAAAATCATTTCTTGTATTGCTGGATCCTGAACCAATTCTTTTTACCCCTGATTAGCTGCTGGAATTTATGCGACTATTACTTTAATAAAGTTTCCACTTAAATGATGAGAAAGCGCAAGGTATTATTTACTGTGCTCCTTGGTTTTTCATTAAAATTACTTTGTGTTATAAATTCTCGATTCGTTTGTAATCCAGCCACTTTTGATTCAAACCTTTCAGTTTGCTTTTAACTAAACTGTGCAAAAGCCATTATAATTGTAATTGTATGTTTTGATTGGTGTTACAATTAACTTTTTTTCATGTGGTTATTAACGATTATTATGAAAGCCTTCATTATTGTTTTAAAAGGGGCTAATACTGCTTTTCTGCCTTGCTATGGCAATAATTGGACTCAAATGCCAAATATGAATGTCATTGCAGCACAAAGTCTGGTTTTGGATCATTATTATTGCAGTAGTTACGAACAGAGTGAAATACGAAAGGTATGGCTTGGTGGGGATTTTCAAACGCCACATCATTTACCAACCAATTTGCCAAGTTGGGCTGAAACTTTAAAAAACAATGGTTGGGTCACCGACTTTATAGGCGCGGATAAGGATACTTTAAGCTTAAGCTTCTCCTCCAATTTTACCCATAAAACGTTGCTAAGATCTAATTCTTCGAGCCCGCTTGATTATCATCAGTCTATGATTGAATCAGCCAGTTTTAAAAAACAGGACCAAAATTCTTTAGTTTGGATTGAGGTGCCTTCATTGCTTCCACCATGGGATGCAGGGAAAGAATTTTTAGGACCCGTTCAGGAAGAGTTGCAGGATTATTTTCTTAATCGTGAAGAGGTTGCGGAAGATGAAGAGTTTCCTGGACCAATACTAAACCCTGGAGAAGATTTTAAGCCAAGCGATGATAAAGAATATCTGGCGCTGGCAGCAGGATGTGCCGCCGCTTGGGCTGCGGTGGATGATATGCTGGGTGCGATGGTGGCTTCAATTCAAGAGAAGTATGGCGAGGAAGATTTTGCCGTCATAATAACATCAGATAGAGGAAGTGCGACTTCGCAGCATGGGATTTTTGGCACCAAGCCAGAATGGCTTTACAGTGAATTCTCGCACCTACCATTTTTGATTTTTCAGCCTAAGTCTCGTAACGGTGGGCAAAGGCGAATGGGGTATTTTCAGGATGTTGATTTAGCGCCAACCTTGGCAGATATCTGCGGTATTTCTATTGAGGGATATAAAGGCAAATCAATCATGCAAACAAAGTATGTGGAAGAGGGCGGCAGGAAATTTGCTTACACGCATGATTCGCAAACGGGTTCAAAAGTTATGAGGACACATTCCAGGGCCTATTTTCTTAAGCCCTCTGAAATTAATAAATCAGACCCTTTGATTAAGTATTTTGTTTTGCCCGATGATATTTTAGAGATTAATGACATTTCTAAAACAGAACTTGCGTATCAGGAAAAAATTGGTGAATCGATTTTGCTATTAGAGAAGGATGGTCTTTTAGCACAGGAAAAAATCGAAGCCTTATTGGCGAATTAACCTGGTGGCCAACTTAGATTTCTACCACCTAGCAAATGCATATGAATATGGGGTACAGTCTGCCCGCCGGTTTCTTTGCAATTAATGACCAACCTATAGCCTTTTTCCAACCCAAGATCTTTTGCAATCTTGGTTGCAACTAGATGAAGATGCCCCATAAGGGGGGCGTCTTCTGGTGTTAAATCAGCGTGCGTTTTTATTTCTTTTTTAGGAATTATAAGAATATGAACAGGCGCCTGCGGATTTATATCGTTAAATGCAAGGCATTCACTATCTTCATGAATTATGGTTACTGGAATTGCTTTCGAGATGATTTTTAAGAATATGTTTTCACTAAGCATTGTTGGTCCCCTTGTGTTATAGAATAAACTACAAAATTTCAGAAAGACTTCGAGAACTTTATGAGCCAATTTCAGGGTGCGACGCCGACATGGGTGGTAGGAATGGATGAGGCCGGCTATGGTCCAAATCTAGGACCGTTTGTGATGGCAGGAGTTATGGCGAAGTGGAAGGGAGAGGGCGATTGGGTAGAAGCTTTTAAAACCCTTTCTCGATCTGCCAAGAAAAAACCGGACTCTAAGCCCTTGGTGGATGATTCGAAAAAAGCCTATGCAAAAGAAGGCCTCGAAGGGTTGGAAAAAACTGTCGCATTATTTTTTAATACCAAGGAAACACTTGGGGCCTGGCTTAATGAAAAGTCTGTTTTTGGGACAACAGATCTAGCCCAAGAATCTTGGTTTAAACCTGAAGAAAATACGTTCCTGCCAGGCATAGATTCGGATGCCCTTCATTCCATAAACAGTTTGAATTTTGCAGAGGCCGGGTTCGAATCTTTTGATTGTAGATTTTTTATCCTGCCCTCGCTGGCATTCAATGAGGTGGTTGAAAAAGAAGACAACAAAGGCGCGGTTCTTTCCAAAGGGATGATAAATATCTTCAAGCATTTTGAATCAAACTTTTCGCAGAATGATTCCATTTACGGATATGTGGACAAGCATGGCGGGAAAAACAATTATTCAGCAACATTACAAAACATTTTGAACAAAGGTTTGATTCTTGCTAGGCAGGAGGGGATAAGTGAAAGTAATTACAAATCATTAGGCGCGGATCAAAATTGGAATTTCAAGATTCTTCCCAAGGCGGATGTTAATTACCCCATGGTGGGCCTTGCGAGTATGCTCGCAAAATGGATGCGTGAAAGGTTAATGAAGCAGTTTAATATCTACTGGGCAGAGCAGGTGCCCGGAATAGTACCAACTGCAGGCTACCCTGGTGATGCTCCAAGATTTTACGAATTAATCAAAGAAAAAGCTGCAGCCTTGGGACTAAGCAAAGAAAAAGTCTGGCGAAGCAGATAGCCCTAAAGCTTTTCTATTTTGGTATGATCGTCTACGGTGAAACTACTTAGTTCGCCGTTGTCTTTTGTGAAATGAACACAAACAACAACGATATCATCTTCAGGAATACGATCGGTTGCTATTCCAGTTGAGAGGAAATTGAAATGCCTGAAGGTGCCTTCAACAGGTGCCATCCAAGTTGCAGTGCTCCCAACTCGAAGTTTGAGAGTAACCCTGATTCTTTGCCCTTTGGTAAGGGTATTTAAAATATTTGAAATTTCGGGATTAAGGTTCCGTGTGGAAGATTGAATCAGTTCTTGATTGCTCATTAATTTCGAACCTCTTTGCTGCCTTTGCCACGAACCAACGCAATTCTGCCTGTTCGGGCTAGTTCAATAATGCCATAGGGTCGCATGAGATCAATGAAAGCAACAACTTTAGTTTCTTGTCCGCTGATTTCAATAACCAAAGTTTCAGTGCCTATATCAACAACTTTACCTCGAAACATTTCAACGAGCAAAGAAATTTCAACTCTTTGAGTTGGCATAGCCTGAACTTTAATAAGCATTAGGTCGCGTTCGATGAAATTTTCAGAGCTAATATCATCTACACGAACAGCAGTAACGACTTTATCTAATTGCTTTCGAACTTGTTCAAGTTCAGCATTAGTACCATGAACGACAAAAGTCATTCTGGAAAGATTTTTGTCTTCGGTCTCTCCTACAGCGAGGCTTTCGATGTTAAAACCACGCGAAGCAAGCATGCCAGAGATGTGGGCAAGCACACCGGGTTGATTTTGAACTAAAGCCGAAAGTACATGACGCATGAAATATCTCCCAAGGTAATAGGGTAGGTATATTGGTAAATTGAGAATTTAGCAATAAGTCAAAGTATTTTTCTTGTGAAATAATGGTTTAAATGTTGTAACATCTAGCAATGTCTATTAAACAACAAATCATTAACAAATAAGATTTGGGTGCAGAAATGAATGTTGACCAAGTAATTCAAACGATTATTGAAAAGAAGTTGCTTACCTCCCGCGATGTTGAGGGCGCCAAGCAACGTTGGTTTGTAGCGAATCGGACTGAGTCTGCCGATGTTAAAATGTTTCTAAAATGGATGGTTTTGAACAAGTTTTTGAGTGAATTTCAAGCAATGGTGTTGGTGTCTGGGAAAGTCTCTGCTCTTAAAATTGCAAATTATAAAGTGATCGAAATAATAAAAACGGGAGCCTATGCAGGTGGGGTGAAAGTACAAAATCCACTAGGCGAACAATTTGCCCTGCAGTTTGTTAACGATGAAGTAATAAAAGACCCCGCATTGAATAAAAAGTTTCAGGGGCAATTGCAAATAGGTCTGGAAATAAAGCACCCACATCTTGCAGGTTTGGTGGATAATGGTGAATCAAACGGCCACACTTTTATAGTCAGAGAATTTTTTGAGGGCGAAAGCCTCGAAATGATTCTCTCCCGTCGGGGTAAAATACCGCACCAAAATGCTGCAAAAATCATGGCGATTGTGATGGTTGCAGTGGCTCATGCCCAGGAGAAATCTGTACCTTGTGGTAATCTTTCCAACTCGGATGTGATCCTTGCAACGAACAAGAATCAACCCAAGGGGCCAAAAACAGTCAAGGTTACAAACGCCTTTATTTCTCCTAATATGATTGCCACCGAAGTTAAGGTTTCTCCTGAAGGTAATATTGTCCCTTTAAGTAGTGGCTCAAGCTTTAATGGGGTAAAAGATTTGACCTTGGCCGAAGAGAATTTTCGGGTAGGTAAATTGCTTTATAGTTCTATTGCGGGCAAATTGTCTGCTGAAGTTGAAGGAACAGGGATTTTCCCCCCACTCAATTCTATTACCCCCGAAGCCCCGGAAGAGTTGGCAGCGTTAGCCGACCAGATGGTTTCTCCGACGGTTTCAGACAGGCCTGCAAAAATTGTTCATGCTGCAAAAGCTCTTCGTGTTTCTTTGGCTGCTGAGGAAGAAGCGGTTGCTGGCCGTAACGAAGAATACATTGCTGTTCCTTATGTGCCTACCATGCCTAATGTTGAAACGACACAACCCGCGACCCCGAAACTTAAAATTATTCCAACCGTGCGACCTGATGTTTCTGAAGATGATGAAGAATTTTCAGTCAAGAAACTCATTGCAGAGTTTAACCCCGATACAAGGGATCTGACATTTTTAGGATTGGGATCTGTGCTTAGCCTTTTAATTGTCGCATTTTTGCATCTTATCACAGGTTGGCATTTTATGAGCTTGGTTTGTCTAATTATGGGCGGCGTAATTTCCTACAGTGTTGAATCTTTTTGCAACTGGCGCAATTCTCAGAATAACGATGCCCAATCGGCAGAGGATTATTAATCAAGCGTTTCAATGCGCAGAACATCAAGCCATTGATCACCTGTGATTGCGATATTTCGGACAAGGTTTGGCTCATCTGCAAAAAAGGCGATACCCAGATAGATTTTATCTCGCCCCATTTTCACTGTGCCGTTGGCTAATATCCAATTAGATTTGGTGCCTTTGGGTTCAGGCACCCTGATATTTTGATTGAAGATTTGGGTGAATCCTTCTGGGCTGTATTGCGGTTCCCATATCTTTACTCGTGGATAATCTCGGCTCGAAACTTCGCCTAGTCCTGATAATACATAATCAAGTATGGCTTCTGATTGGCTTTCGCTTAAATCAGGGCCAGAACCGCCTGCCTTTGCCATAATAATAAGGTATATTCTTGCAGGTATTCCTTTGACGGTCACACGATCTTTACCCGGCCTGTTGATCGGGGGAGTCATTTTTGATAAATCTTCGAATAGTTCTCCTGCTGCCCATTTTTCTGATGATAGCAGTAGTTTTTTCTTGTTGGCGTTACCTTTCCTGAATGCTCGTTTGATCTTGTACCAAAGAGATCTTGCCCAAAAGAAAAAGATCACGCTTAACAACCCAATTACCAACCACCAACCTCCAGAATCCAAAAAATGATTTACAGATGCGGGTAACTTATCGGTTATTGGCTTTAGGTTTTCCTTTAACTCCTTGAGTATCGGGTCAGCCCTTTCATGCACCGCATGAAGGCCTGTTTTTACGGTTTCATTGGCCCCATTTATTGCATCTTTTGCTTTATCATTGGAAACCACTGCTTCGTATTTGTCATGAATGGTTTTCATATCAACATTCAGTCCGGAAGAATGCCCCAAAAGCCCTGAGGAAAAATGCAATACATTGCTGATGATGAAGAATGCAAATAAGTTGGCGGCCCATTGAGCAGCAAAGATGAATAACGCTTTTCGAAATGGAATCGTTAGAAAGAAAACTTGCAATATTCCTGCAATCGCTATCACGATAAATACAAGGGTGTATCGAATAAACGGAATGACAGAAAGAATGGCCCATTTAATTGGTAGTGCAGTAAATAGCCATTGCGAAAAGCCGAATCCGGCTTGCCCATAGGGAGTCCGCTGAATCACTTTGAGATCTTTGATCGCTAATAACACGAGGTAAGAAAGTACATCAAAGGCAAGATAAGCTCCCAAGGCTACAGCAGGAACAATGAACATTGCTCTTCCGTAGGAAGGCATTTCCTCATTAAATAGGCTCAGGCATGTTCTTAAAATATATGCAGCAACAGGAAGGCCGATCACCAAAAGAGTAATAAAGGAAACCCATTGTGCTTGGGTTAGATTGTGGTGCAAAAGGCTATCCATGGCGATTCCTAGATGAGTAACCACCAATGTGGTTGACCATTAACTTAGACCAAGAATAGCTTACCAAATTGTAATGGATTAAAAAACGAATTATTCGTCCCGGTTGACTGATTCCGGGGTAAAAGCAGGAAGGCAGATTGCGATATATTCCGCCCCACCTTTTTCCGGGGTGCTGTAGCGAATCCATTCTCCCGCAAAAGTTTGGATTGCCTGACCCGCTTTGATAACGTTTAGGCCAGTTTTTGTTTCAACATGCATGCAGCCTTTTAATACAAGGGTGTATTCATCGAATTCAGGAGTTTGGCCCGGTTCAGACCATCCTTCAGGGCTTATCATTTTGGCAATACTGATGTTGGAATCTGCAGAGGTAATTTTGCCAAAGAATTCTTGAATGATTTTATTGCCTGTACCTGCAGCTTCGATTTGAATCGGATTCGAGATGATTTTTGGCATTTTACCCTGCTTTACTTTGGAGGTCAGCACTCAGATCCTTGGCGTTAAGAATCGTTTTTTTTGGGGCAGCATAGCGGCTAAGAACAAATTCGTAGATCAATGGTAAAATTGAAATAAAGATGACTCCAAGAATTACCACTTCAAAATTCTTTTTAACCCATGGTATTTGCCCAAACATGACGCCTGCACCCATGCAAAGCCCTACCCAAGCAATGGCACCAATCACATTGTAAGCTAAAAATGTAGGGTAAGTCATTTTGCCTATGCCTGCGACAAAAGGGGCAAAGGTGCGAATAATTGGGACAAATCTTGCTAAAATAATCATTTTTTTTCCATACTTTTCGTAGAATCCCTGCGCTTTCAATAGGTGATCTTTGTTTAGCAAAAAGGATTTTTCAAATTTGAATACCCTTGGCCCTGTCCAATATCCCAAAGAATAATTAACAGCGTCACCTAAGACTGCTGCGACTAAAAGAGTAAGGGCCATTGCTGGAAGATTTAATTCGCTATTGATTGACATGCACATTGCGCCCAGGGTGAATAGCAAAGAGTCGCCTGGAAGAAATGGGGTAACGAGCAAGCCTGTTTCGCAAAAAATGATTGCAAACATGGCTAGATAAAACCACGGGCCCATGGTTCCTACAAGGTCATTAAGGTGGACATCTAAATGCCTGATCAAATCAACGAAATATAAAATCCAATCCATGGAACCCTGCCTTTTGTCTGGAGCTAAAGTTTCAGCTTTAGGCAGTAGCGTAACGCTTTTGTAAATCTGGGCAAGGCCAATCAGAAACTTGGCTAATCCTTAGGTTTTTTTGCTAATCCCATCGAGATCCAAGATCGGCCATTCTTGGCAAGCAGTGCGTCTGCCCCTGCGGTGCCCATAGTGCCAATGTGGTAGTCTTCGGGGGTTTTTGCATGGGAATCTTCAGTTGCGAGCAGAAAAGGCTCTATTAGCTCCCAAGATCTTTCAATTTCATCGCTCCGCATAAATAGCGAGGCATCACCATTTAGGGCGTCTTGCAGCAACCTTTCGTATGCCTCGGGAAGTTTGACGTTGGCATAAGCGTTTCGATAGTGAAATTCCATATCAGAGGGCATTAGAACAGTTCCATCACGGTCGGGTTCTTTGGTGATGAAGTTTAGATGAATGCCCTCATCAGGTTGAATACAAATTGCTAGTCTGTTGCATTGGATCGAGCTTCCCGGAGGCATGGGGAACATTAAGTGTGGGGGGCATCGGAATTGGATAACCACTTCGCTAGAGCGGAGTGCAAGGCCTTTCCCAGAGCGCAAGTAGAAGGGTACACCTCTCCAGCGCCAGTTATCGATTGAAAATTCTACTGCAGCAAAGGTCGGTGTTTGGGAATTGGGTTTAACACCACGTTCATTCAAATATCCTTGATACCTACCGGTTGCGATTCGCTGCCTTGCTTCTTCGACAGAAAAAACAGGCATGGCATCAAGCACCTTGGTTTTTTCGTTTCGAAGTGGATCTGCTGCATATCGTGCTGGGGCTTCCATTGCCACTAGGCAAAGTAGTTGCAAAAGATGATTTTGGAACATGTCGCGTAAAATGCCAGCGTTATCGTAGTAGTCTGCGCGGTTGCCGATAGTTACTGTTTCAGCAACGGTGATTTGCACATGATCAATGTAGTTACTGTTCCACAGAGGTTCAAAAAGAGTGTTTGCAAAACGGAAAACCAAAAGGTTTTGCACAGTTTCTTTGCCGAGATAATGGTCGATTCGGTAGATTTGGTCTTCGTGAAAATGAGTTCGAATAACCCTGTTTAGGCTTTTTGCGGTAGAAAGGTCATGACCAAAGGGCTTTTCGATGATAAGTCTGCGCCAGCCGGGGTTGGAAGCATTTCCATCAACGGAGCTTGCCATGCCAAGTTTGCCAAGGTTTTTTGTGATTTCTGGGTATAGCTGTGGGGCAACGGAAAGATAATAAAGCCTGTTACCAGGTAATCCATTTTCGATGGTTTCAAGTTGGGTTTGGAGATTTTCTAAGCCACCATCCATAGAGGCATCGCCTCGGGCGTATCCCAAACGGGGGGCAAATTTATTCCAAGCTTCTTCATTCCAGTCATCTGCGGATAAAGATTTGATGGCGTCTGCCATTTTTAAGCGAAACGAGTTGTCATCGAAGGGTGACCTTGCCACGCCAATTATCTTGATGTTTTCAGGGAGTCTTCCTTTGCGATCCATTCGATAAAGCGAAGGAATAAGCTTTCGTGAGGTTAAATCACCAGAAGCGCCAAAAATAACAATTGTAGTCGGGCTAATAGCCATAAAAAACCTTATTGAAACTAGATGAGGAGATATCTTGGAAAGAACGCTACAATACTCCCGAAGGTCTTTCCAAATAATCCTTGTATATAATTTATGAATTATGACAGACATTTGAAATTTTAGGAAGGTAAAATAAATGTTGTAGCGGTTAGCACTAAATACTTTTTTTTACTGGAATGAGGAATCTCTTGCGTAAGGTGTATTGGTTTAGTTTTGTACTGGTGCTGTTTCTGCTTTTTTTGTGGAACCTTAAACTTTTTAAACAGAAAGAAGAGGAATTAGAACCCAATCAAAAAGAGATCGCTTGGGTTTATCCCGCAAGTTACTCATCCGCATGGGAAAGGCTTGTATCCTCGGGAAAATTGTTGGCAAATCATCCGGATCCTTTTCTTGCCAAGGTTAAGTTTGAATTAGGAAGTCAAACTTTTCCTGAACTTACGGCTAGCGTTCCTTTTTTTAAAATATCGCACCCCGATTCCAAACAGACAATTGTTGTAAAGTGGTACAAGATTTCCAGTGGTATGAAGTATGAAGACTGGGTGGAAAAATTATTCTCCCGAACCATAATTCCCTCAGCAATTGTTGGGGGGCCAACTACAGACGACGCAATGGCGATAGTTCAAGCCGTTTCCAAGGTTGCTGCAAAACTTAATGTTGTGAAATCGCCTCCGCTAATTCTTACTACCGCTTCTTCTAATACACTTGCAAAAGATTTTAACGGAACTTTTGGGCCCAATTCTGCAGATGAAATCGGATTAATGGGGATTTACCCTGAAAAAACTTTTCGATTTGGTTTTGATAATCGAATCATGTCTGATGCCATAATCCGTTTGCTTTGGTCTAACCCGGATTTGAAACCAGATTCAGACCCGGTTCATATTGTGTTATGGGAAGACGACTCTTATGCACGGGATTTTGTCGCAACCTTTTGGGCTTCTCTCAATAAACAAACGGTCGCAGATGGATTGGCAGCGTATGGTTGGGTTTGTTCCACCGTTTTAGCCCAGCAAAATACAAACTTCGCATTTCTTTTGGCCCCGCCTTTGCAAATGCTAGGGAAAAAAGCATCGTCTTTTTCCATGAATATGCATCCTATCCCACAGATTGTTGACTCCAGCATCGGGGTTCGTTATGCCGCAAATCGTTTTGAAAAAGAAGCCTTGAGATTTTTGCTTTTAGATATCAAACTGAAACCGGAACAAACGCAACCTTTGATGGTTGTCGGTTCGCAGGCGTTGCAAGCAAGAAGATTTTTACGGGAACTTTCTCTTTCAGATCCAAAACTTGCACAAAAAATGGTGGTGGTAACGGGTGATACTCTTTCCTTGAATACCGTTTACCGTGATCGTGAAGTTGCATGGCCGGTTTCTGAACTGCCTTCCAAGGTTGTTTTTTTTAGCCATGCAAATCCTGTTTCCCGTGAAGCGGGATTCAGGCCCATTAATGATTGGGCGGATACGGGGCATTTAGCAGAAGCCACGAGTACCGAAGAACTGATTTTTTCGAGTCAGATTCTCGAGGGACTTCTTCCAGGGCTTTTTATCGATACTGGCGATTTATCTTTGTACCTTAAAAAACTTACTTGGGATGGAGATCGGGTTACCGTTGAAAAAGGAACCTCATTGTTTGATGCAGCAGGAAATCGCAATGCAGGTACAGGAGAGTTCATTGGCGTTCTTAAGCCCTTTTTAGATCCAAGCGATCGTACTTCAGCAAAACTTGAAATATGGTCATTACTTTCGCAAGGTAAAAACCAACTTCCTTTGCCTACCCTCCGTTCAGAATTATTGTTTTCTTCGGGGGCTAATCGGTGAATAACCCAAGCCTTTTAAACCAAGATAAAAGTAATACACCACGATTTGGTTTGTATTTATTCCTTCTGCCTTTATTCTTTTGGGCCATAGCCTTGTTTGCTATTTCCGATGCATTATTGTTTTGGATCAAGGGTGAGGCGAAGTATGAACAGAACATCTTGAAGGAATGGCTGGAAGAAGCCAGGGTGTTTCGTAAATCATTACCAGAGTTAATTGATAATTATCGGAAGCTCGCAGATACTGAAAACACCAAGGTAGAATCATTGCAGGATGGATTGAATCAATTGGTATTGGTTCGCAGGGAAGAAATATATCAGCATCTCCGCGCTCTTGGAGAGCCCCCGACAAAAATTCACCCTGGTATTCTTCCTTTGTTTCCTACTTTTTATGAAATCGAAATTACAATTGCAGAAGAGTCTGACCGTCCGATTCGTTGGGCTTCAGGGCTTCCTTTTCAGCCCGAGCAATCCCAGATTCTCGAATACACCATTGCAGATAATGCCAAGGTAAAGCTCTATTACCAGCTTCATGCGTACGATCGTAGAAGATCTATCGAGCAGGAGAAACTTTCGCGCGGGCGCTGGCTTTTTCTTGTCGGTGCTGGCCTTGCCTTTGCAGTTACAATCCAGTCTTTTTACAGCTATTTTAGGGAGCGATCACGATTCGTTCAGTCGCAAAAGGTGGCGCAAGCTGCAGCGTTGGCGGAAAAAGAACTGCTAGCACAACAACTTGTTGCAAAGGCCGCAGAAAAAGATTCCGTGGAACTAAGGTCTCAAATGTATGCAGGTGTCGGAATCATGGCAGGTTCTTATGCCCACAATATTAAAAACCTTTTGGTTCGGCCTCTTGATCTACTTCGAAGATGCACTTCAAACAAGGCACTTGATCAAAATACTTCTTCCATGCTTGGGGAAGTGGAAAATACCCTCGGTGCAGTTGCGGATAGGTTGGAACAAATCCTCCGTGCGGTTCGCAGGCAGGATGATAAATTCGAACCCGTACGGTTTGATTTGAATGAGTTGGTTATTCGAACTGTTTCCAATTGGAAAGCCCTTGCTAATGATAAGTGGAAAATAGATCTTGAAATTACTGGGCAAACTGAAAGCGAAATCTTTATTAAAGCTGATCCCTCTCATCTACAACAGATCCTTGAAAATCTTGTTTTTAACGCTCGTGATGCCATTTTTGAACAGCGTCTTGCTTTGCGAGAACAAGCTAGAAGCCAGCAAATTAATGATATTCAAAAATCAAAAGCAACGATCATCGAGGCTGCGGCATGGCGTGGAAGAATTTCATTCAGCCTTTCCTCCCTTTCAAATAATGTTATTTTGGAAGTGCAAGATAATGGCGCAGGAATGAGCCCCGAGGTTGTTGCAAGGTGTACCGAAGCTTATTTTTCCACTCGCAGGGAAAGTGCAATCTTTGAAGGTCTTGGTTCGGGCATGGGATTGGGGCTTTCCTTTGTACAATCGGTGCTGGATAAGTCGGGCGGGAAAATGACTGTTTCTTCGCAAAAAGGTTTTGGTGCAACTTTTAAAATCCAGTATGGGGTGGCTTTGTGAGGTGCTTTTATGTCAGTTAAAATACAAAGTGTTAGTGTTTTTTGTGGCTCTCGATCCGGAAATAATCCCATCTTCGCCAGCGCTGCATCCCATTTGGGAACTTTGCTCGCAAAAGAAAAAATTAAGCTCATCTATGGCGCAGGCAATATTGGCCTCATGGGCGTTATTGCAGATGCTTGTCTCGCTGCAAATGGCCATGTCATAGGTGTTATCCCAACTAAATTAGTTGAAAAAGAAGTTGCCCACAAAGGCCTTTCCGAATTGTTTGTTGTTGATTCCATGCATGAAAGAAAAGCTTTGATGGCTTCAAAATCGGAAGCTTTTATTGCATTGCCTGGTGGTTTTGGAACCTGCGATGAATTGTTTGAAATACTCACCTGGGCGCAACTTGGTATCCATCATAATCCAATCGGAATTCTAAATACCGCAGGTTTTTTTGATCCTTTGCTGGCATGGATAGATCAAATGATTGAGCAGGGTTTTGTAAAGCCAAAGTTCAGACAACTGTTGTTGGTTGCAACAAAACCGGATGAACTGTTGGAATTGATTTTGCAGGGCGCTAAAATCCGGGAGCTTGATATCGACCTAGCTCCTTAGAGTAAAACAGGCTCTTGAGCACTTTGTGCGGATACCGGGCTAAACCCTCTAAGCTTCCTTGTTTGCCCTAATTGGTAAGCCGGGTTTCTACTCCAAAGCTTTACATGTTAGGTTCCTTTGTGATCTTGCCTTTCTTATTAATAAAAAGCTATGCTACGCTCGGATTATGGCCTGATTGCGTTACTTCATGGAAGAAGTGATTACTAGGCTAGAGATTTAAAGACCCAAGGAGGGGGCATGGCGGATCAACAAATCATCATATTGCATGCCTTAAGCTTTGCCTTGGAATCTGCTGGCGTTTGCTCTTTGTTTAACAAAAAAGGTGTGCAGGGTTTGTTTCCTCTATCTGCATCAGGAAAGCTTGCAGCGAAATATTGTTTTGAGATGCGGTTATTAAAGGTGGTTGAACAATCCACCAAGCCCTTTACCGAAATGGTCAAGATTACTCGTCTGGGTATTCGTGCGGTGTTGGAAGGAATTAAGATTGATAGGTTGTTGGAAAATGCATCCGCAATAATCGAATCCCCGGCTGAAAAGAGCGTTATTAATCCCGCAAATGATGATATCGCTTTCTATCAATCTTTGGAGAAAGTTGCGGGCTCGATCGCCCTGAAATTGGGAGCACCCATGAAATTGGGCGCACCTTTATTAGAAGATTTTAGTTCGCCTGCTAAACATATTTTCATTCTTTTGAAGGAATGGAGTGATTCGGGCAGAGCAGGGGATTGTCAGCTTTATTATCTTTATCAACTGTTAACGCCTTTATACCCAGGGATTACACCGGGGGCTTTTCATGATGCGCTGCGTAATTTAAGGCAGAAGAAACTCATTGAGTTGCATCCATGGACCGGCCCACTTTATGAAATTCCCAAGCCTGAGTTAGCCTTGATGGCTGGCCATGAAATTGCCTGTTATGCAAGTTTAGGGCCCGCTGCTGCTGTATTTAATCCGGATGACAGTTCAATTGCCTTGTGCAGTGCTGGCTGATTTACCAAATGGAGTTACTATGTCCCAGCTTTTAATTAACGAACCGAATCATCAGAATGCTATCGATTGGCTCAAGCGCCAAGGTAACCCATTCCGGAATTATTTTGCCCGCAATCCGGATGATGAAGTTTGTTCGACTTATCATGTTCCCGAGCTTTATTCGCGCGAACGTGAACAACTACTCCGTGTTGTTGATCAATACCGATACACCCCGAATACGCATTCTGAAGTGGTTCCAATTCTTGGAAATAAGGGCGCAGGTAAAACCCACCTTTTGCATTCCATCAAACATGGCATGGAAGGTAATTGGCAATTACTTGTCACCCCCGGTTCTTATCAACGCGACACCGATTTTTTAGAGTACCTTTTGTTTCAGTTGCTTGACACCTTGCTTGGGGGTGGTAAACAACGAAACAGCAGGCCCCTCGAATATGTGGGCGAGCAGTTGATTCGTATGCTTTTAACCCGCACCCTTTCAGATCTTTCCTCCGAGGAAAGGCTCGATCTTTTCCCACCGCCTGGCTTGGGATGGATTGCGAAAACTTTTGGCCTAGGTAGCACTCAAGCCCTTGAGCGAACCCAATGGCTCATCGATGCTTTGTCTCGACCAAGTCAGGATGCTAAGTCGCCTGGTATGGTGCGTAAGCTTTGTGATGAAGCTGGATTAACTTGTTATCGGGCTTTTGAACTTGTTTGCGAATATGTCGATCGTACTTCTGGTCACGATGCTGCTGCTATGATGCGACATGCTATTTTGCAGGGTTTTGCTAGATCGGTTTTGCTTCAGGATGAGACCGAGTTGGCAAGCTTTCTAACTTATGGCTTTGCAGAACTCGATTTTAAAATGCATCCAGGCAGGCAGGACCTTGTGCTTGCGCTTTTTAAGGCCATGATGGGTGTAATGCAGGAACTCCGTATCCCGGTTGTTATCGCATTTGATCAATTGGAAGATCTTTTGCTTGCCCGAAGAAATGATGATGCCCACAAAACTGCTGAAACCTTTTTCGCAGGTATTGTTAAAGCGATGCATCAGCTTGATGGCATCAGCTTTCTCGTTTTTGCGGAACGCGGATTATGGAACAGATTCATTCCCTCGCTTGATGGTTATATTCAAGACAGGCTTAATAATCCGGTTCATGTTCCTGGGTATGGCACAATCAAATGCATGAAGCTTGATGCGCCCCCATTTGAACTGGTGCGGAAAGTTGTGTTGGCTAGGCTCGAACCTGCACTTCGTGGTTTGCCAAATTTTAAAAGCCTTCCAGAGTTTTATCCTTTTACTTTGGAACAAATCGATCGTATCGCAAGAACCGAACCGACTCTTCGAGATATGCTTCAACAATTCAGGCATTTCTTTGACAAAATTGTTTATGGGGCAGAAAGCGAATCAATCAACGAGGTTCCTACTTCATCTTCTGGCCAAACTTCATCCGTGGGCTACCATGTTGATTCCGTCGAGTTGGAAGTTCCACAGGACCAATTGCCTGAGGGAGTCCGATCAATGGTTATTCTGGATACTACCCCCGAATGCCATATGGGAAAAGAGGCGCAGATTGAAAAAGCCGAACTCAGAAACAGCTTGCCAATCAGTGGCGAGTTTAAAAATGCATCTGCCGCAGAACTGAAAGAAGAAAAAAGAATACAGGAACTTCAGCCTGAAGCCTTGAGCCAGCTATGGGCGCAAGAATTTTCTCTTGCCAAGGAGCAGTTGTCTCCTGAGGGTGCACTTGCTGGTGCGACAAAAGAATTGCAGGCCGGTTTGGGTAGTCTGCTGCATCTTTGCCATGATCAAGGACTTAAGGTTGGGCCATGGCGTTTACAGCATGTGGTATCGGAATGGACATTCGGTGATCACCCAACTTATGGTGCGATTACACTTGCGCATTGGGTTTGCAGAGATGGTCAGCCATGGAAAGTCGGGATTGGGCTATTCTTGGCTAATGGTCAGGGGAAATCCCGAGATCTCGCAGTTAAACTTTCTGCTTGGGATTTGGAGCCCGCTGTAATCGATCATTTGATTCTTCTTAGGCCCGAGACCGACATGATGCTTGTTGGTAAGGGAAAACAGGCCTGGCAAGACATGGAAAAAAAAGGCAGGCATAGCAGGATGGAGCCTCTTACCCTTGATGGCTGCGCTTCTCTTTATGCGTTCCCAAGGATTTTAGCAAGCTTGGCGGAGGGGTTGGTTGAAGGCCAGCCATTGCCTAATCTTGCCAATTTAGTTCAAGAAAAATGTGAAAAGTTGCTCGAGCAGATTTGCATGCCTGTCCAAGGTGAATAAGCTATAGGTAGGCGTTTTGCCTGTGTTGAACCTTAGCCATCTTGGGATGGGCCGGTATTTATGCTTTCTTCGAAACACCTTGATGAGTCACCCCGGGGGTTCTGGTACGGCTTGATTAATTTCGAGCATCGCCTTCCCACCCCGGATGATTTTAAAATCGATCGGATGCGCAAGGTTTTAGACCTTCTCGGTAACCCAGAAAAAAAAATTAATTTCGTTCATGTGGCGGGGAGCAAGGGTAAGGGTTCGACTTCTGCCATGCTTGCTGCAATTCTTTCACAGCAGGGATTTCGCACAGGGCTATATACTTCTCCTCATTTGTTTTTTGTGGAAGAGCGGTTCAGTATCAATGGCCAAAACATTTCTGCGGATTCGCTCGATTTGATTCTTACGAAGATCAAAACAGCCATTGGGTTTCCGCAGTGCGAGCCACTTGGGTTTATGCCCACTTTTTTTGAAGTTGCAACCGTTGTTGCATTCATTTATTTTTTGGAAAACAAAGTCGATTTTGCAATTCTCGAAGTTGGGTTGGGAGGTCGGTTGGATTCCACCAATGTTTGCAATCCTTTGCTTTCTATCATTACCAGCATTAGCTTGGATCACGAAAAGCAGCTTGGGCCTACACTTTTACATATTGCTAGGGAAAAAGCTGGAATCATTAAACCTAGCGTTCCGGTTATTAGCGGGGTTTGCAACTCAGGCCCTAGGCAAGTCATTGAAGATATTGCATCTACGGTGGGTTCTAAGTTGGTTGAAGCCAATGTGGATTTTAGTTGGGATTATCGGCCTGGGATTTTTAAAGATAGTTTGATTGTTGCACCTTCAGTACAGATTAAAACTCAAAAAAAACAATGGCCTTGGATGGAAATGATTTTACTGGGTGAGCATCAGGCAGCAAATGCTGCGATAGTTGTAAGCGCGGTAGAAGAATTGCGTTTATTGGGATTTGTGATTTCGGATGAAGCGGTGCAATGGGGGTTGGGAAATACAAAATGGCCTGCCCGTATGCAAGTTATATGTCAAAGCCCATGGGTTGTGGTTGATTGCGCCCATAATCGTGCATCAGCCGCGGCGTTGGTGCGAACCATCAAAGAAAGTTTTCCAGAAGTTCCAAGGGTATTACTCTTTGGCGCTAGTTCCGACAAAGACATTTCTGGCATGTTTCAAGAATTCTCAGGAATATTTACCAAGGTTATCTTTGCGCAATCGATAAACAGCCCAAGAGCAGCAAAGCCGGAAGAATTGTTAGACATTTGGACCCAAAACAGCACTGGTGAAGCTTTTCTTGGTGAAACTTTAGAAGAAGCTGGAAGAAAAGCTTTTTTTGCAACGCCCAACCCCGGCATTCTGTGCATCACCGGATCGGTCTTTCTCGCTGGAGAAATCTCCCCGATCCTTTCAAAGCTAATATCCGGTGATTGATCTGCGTTGAGCCCATTCGAATTTTTAAAGTTTTTGTTTCGAGATACCATTACTCACAAATTAATTATTGGTTTTAGTTGTGTGGTCTTTTTTGGTAGTATAATAACTTTAGGAATTTAACAACCAGTTTTTTGGTTCGGGAGGATCTCGGACATGTTATTAGCATACCGTAAAAATCTACTTACAATCGCAGCCACTTTCATGGTGATAGCTTCCATCAATAACTCGACTGTTATTGCAGAAGATGAGTTAGTGACGCGTGCTCGCCAGCTCCGGGAAGTTGCAATACAAAAAAGAGAGAATGAAGCAAAGCAGGCTTTGACAGAAGGTTTAAGATTGTCAAAGTTTTCGCTCACAAGAGCTGCAGAATATTTGAAACCGATTCTCGAAAGCATCGAAAGCGATGAACTGCTTCCTGCAGAAAAACGTGATTCTCTTGCCCGTAGTATCCGATCCCAAATTAAAGTTTATGAAAAGAATATTGGCGCATCCGCTTCCAAGAATCTGGATGCAGTTCAATCGCAAGCGCAAGCCAATGAGCGCATTGCTGATATCGACCGCACTTCACGAGAAAATGAAAAGCTTTCCAGAAATATAGACTCAATTAAAAATCTTCGTAAAGATGGCCAAACTGCCGAAGCTAACCGTAGCTTTGATGAACTTGCAAAAAAGTATCCAAATAATCTCGAGGTACAAGCTCTTGGAAGACTTAGCAAGTTTCAAGATAATATCGGTGCTGAATCCAAACTTCGTGCCACTCGCTCCGATATGATGCTTGCGCTGCAAAGAGATATTCTTAAAGCATCAATTCCCGTCACTGGTGATATATCATTCCCTGATGATTGGGTTGAGAAATCTAAACGCCGTACTGCGGGCGCTAAAGTTAGTGAAGAAGATCGCAAAATCATGAATACGATGTCATCCCCTTTAACCTTTAGCCTTAAGAATGAGCCCTTCCAATCATTCCTTGATATCATGGAAAAACAATTTGGCAGCCCCTTGGTGATTGATCAACAAGCATTGCAATTGATGAATATCACCACTGAAACGCCGATTACTGTTAACTCCCGGGGTTGGAGTACTCGTACAATCCTGCGGAAAGTTCTTTCTGATCTTGGGCTATCGTATGTGATCAAAGAGAAAACAATCCATATCACCAGCCCCGATCGTGCCAAAGAAACCATGACCACTAGGGCCTATCCCATTGGTGATATCATTGGCAATATGAACATGAATATGCCCGGGAATTATAATCAAGCTGTGTTCATTCAGAATGTGCAAAACATCATGAATAGTATCATGGCGCTTGATCCTAAAAGCTGGCAGCCTGAAGGTGCTGGATCGATTGTTTTCGAACCAAGTACCATGTCACTCATCATTAGGCAAACAGCCGAGTTTCATTTTTTGGTTGGATCCAAGTAACCGTTTAATTTGTCCGGACAAAATTACTATGAGTGAGTTTTTTCCTCTTCCTAATGAATTGGCAAAGCACAATATCTTTCCTGGGGTTAGTATCACCACCTGCGCTGCTTCCCAGATGATGATGTCGCTAGTTAAGATGGAGCCTAATTCGGAAGTTAAAAGCCATTCCCATCCTCATGAGCAAATTGGAATTGTGCTCAAGGGTAGGGCGGTTTTTAAAATAGGTGATGAAAAGAAAGAACTTGCCATAGGCGATTTTTATCGCATTCCTTCAAATGTGGTTCATCAGGTTTGGTCGTTTGAAGAAGGTGCTGAAGCCCTTGATATTTTTAGTCCCATTCGTGAAGATTATCTTTAAGCTGCCAGTCTGATTTGCTCTGCCTTCATCAATGGTTTATTATCCATGTAAAGCTCCATACGCCTTAAGGCTTCGATTGATCTT
>CAJCCR010000078.1 GCA_903960945.1 uncultured Planctomycetaceae bacterium | reverse complement strand
GTCACAACCACCGATCACTGATATTATCGTTGGCAGCAGCATGCAGACCTGTTAATCTACAAATGTACTTTTTACCGCTTTACAAAGGAAAACCATGATGATTCGCACTTGGTCTTTACGCTCAATTTTTCTTGGATTAATGGCAATCGTTACATCAGGATCTTTATCCTATGCTGCTGACGAAAAAGGCTGGATCAACCTTTTTAATGGTAAAGATCTTACCGGTTGGATTCAAAAAGGCGGCGTGGCTAAGTACCGTATAGAAAATGACGAAATTGTTGGATCCTCGGTGCCCAACACTGGCAACTCTTTTCTTTGCACCACCAAGGATTATGGCAACTTCATCCTCGAAGTGGAATTTAAAGTTCATCCCGAATTAAACTCTGGTGTGCAGATCCGAAGCCAGGTATTTGAAGAAGCAAAGACTGCTGAAATCAAAGGAAAAACCTTCAAATTTGCAGCAGGAAGGGTGCATGGTTATCAAGTCGAAATCGATCCTTCTGCAAGAGCATATTCTGCTGGCATTTATGATGAAGGCCGCAGAGGCTGGCTTAAAGATCTCAAAGAAAATGAAGCTGCGCGCAAAGCCTTCAAACCCAATGAATGGAACAAGTTCAGGATCGAATGCAAAGGTGATTCAATCAAGACTTTTATCAACGGCGTCCCTGCTGCAGATATTAAAGACGATGTTACCCCCAAAGGCCTTATAGCTCTGCAAGTTCATGGTGTAGGCAAAAAAACCGAAACCATGGAAGTCCGATGGAAAAACATCAAGCTAAAAGATCTGGATGCATCAGAAAATAAGTAACATCATTATTGCTTTCAATTCACAGGTCGCATCTTAAAGTACCTCTAAGACGCGTCCTTTTATTATTACTACTTTCGTTTTTCAAGGAACTTCCGGCCATGATGCCCATTATCTCATCACTTTTTGCAGCCTTATTGCTTCTCACAGCTTCATTTGTGCAAGCTGAAGAACTCAAGTTCCCTGGGAAAGAATCAAACTGGAACGGATTCAAAAAATTCGACTTTGAAGTTGATGGAAAACAAGTTTTGGTGGTTACTCCCAAAAAAGAAGCAACTGGAAGACCCTGGGTCTGGCATGGCGAATTTTTCGGTCACAAACCAGCACCTGATATCGCCCTTTTGGACAAAGGATTCCACATCGTTTATATGCGTGTGCAAGATATGCTGGGGGCACCTCGCGCTGTTAAGCACTGGGATTCTTTTTACAACGAACTTACCACCAAATATGGTTTTGCCCCCAAAGCTGCATTGGTTGGTTTAAGCAGAGGCGGGCTTTATTGCTACAACTGGGCTGCTGCAAACCCCAATAAAGTTTCATGCATTTATGCTGATGCCCCTGTTTGCGACTTTAAAAGCTGGCCGGGCGGCAAAGGCAAAGGTAAGGGAAGCCCCCGCGATTGGAAACTTGTTCTTGATGTCTATGGCTTTAAAAACGAAATGGAAGCACTCGATTACAAATTCAACCCTACCGATAATCTGAAACCCCTTGCAGATGCCAAGGTTCCGCTTCTTCATGTATTTGGTGATGCAGACGATGTCGTTCCATGGGAAGAAAACACAGGGCTGATTGAAGAACGATATAAAAAAATGAGTGGCGACATCACCCTTATCCGCAAGAAAGGTATTGGCCATCATCCCCATGGCTTGGACGACCCCACACCCATCGTCGACTTCATCGTTAAAAATTCGTTATCGAAAAAGTAAAAGCAGATGCGTAAAAACAGCAGCTTGAAAACCAATCGAATTAGTTCCAGAAGGAAAGCTCCAAAATTTTAATATTGGCGTCTGTACCAAATACTAAATATAGGGATGCTAACGGCTAATTCTGCTTAAATACTTCCGACTTTTCTATTAATTTAGTTATTTGCTTAGACTATCATGAATATTGGAATAATTAACTTTTTAGGTTTACCTAAGTATGCCAAACTCATCAACTAAAAGGCTTTCAACCTTCGCTAGGTGGCTGTTGCTTTGCCTAATTCTAACAAATTGCAACCCCAGCGTTTTTGCAAGCGATGCGGAACTGTTTAACACCAAGATCAAACCCATTCTTCAACAAAAATGTTTCTCCTGCCATAGCCATGAATCCAAAAAGAACAAAGGCGGCTTGATTCTTGATTCCCTTGCGGGGATGCTGGAAGGTGGCGACTCCGGATCTGCAATCATTGTGGGTAAGCCCGAAAAAAGCAAATTAGTTGAAGCTATATCTTACACCAATGAAGAATTCAAAATGCCTCCCAAGGGCAAGTTATCGGATCAGGAAATCAGCGACATATCGACATGGATCAAGAAAGGCGCAATCTGGCCTGCCAGCCCAAATAATTCTGCTAAACGAACCCCAGGTAAAATAACCGAAGAAGACCGCAAGTGGTGGGCCTTCCAACCCGTGATTAAAAAAGCTGTTCCATCTACGGGTGGCACTTGGGCTAAAAACGGAATCGATCATTTCATCTCCGAAAAACATTCCCAAAACAAACTAACCCCTGCACCTGAAGCTGAAAAACGCATTCTTGTAAGAAGGCTTTATTACGATCTCATCGGTTTACCCCCCACCCCTGCCGAGGTCGATCGTTTCGTCAACG
>CAJCCR010000077.1 GCA_903960945.1 uncultured Planctomycetaceae bacterium | reverse complement strand
GAGTTCTTTCATCTTGATCCCTCGCGCTTTCATTTCAAACCCTTCGGAGCCATCGAATCCTACCTTGATTTCCTTGGCTCCATCGATGTTGGCATCGCTCCCCTTCTTCCTACGCAGTACAACAAGGGCAGATCGGATGTCAAGTTCTTGGAATATGCATCTTGCGGCGTTGCAGGTATTTATCAAAACCTTGAACCTTATTGCAATATTGTGAAGGATGGCGAAACGGGCCTGTTCTTCAACACCCCTGAAGAATTGATCAACCAATTGAATCGTCTTTATCAAGACAGAATGCTTCGTTTGAAAATTCGTGGCCAGGCTTATGACTTTGTTATCAAGCAAAGAAAGATGGAAGACAATATTGGTTGTAGGGTTGAGTGGTACAAAAGTCTGGATAAGAACAATTCTATTTCCGAGGGTGTTGATGATCAGATATTAATTGCATTGGAAGGCGCAGGGGAAAAGGAAGATGGGTATTTCCAGCTTCGTGCAGGGGTTGTTGAAAAGCAGTTTCTTGAAGCATCTGCAAAAACCTCTGCCAATGAACAGGTCGAGTCGTTAAAAAACCTCACCCAGCAGCAGCCCGGATATTCTTTCGGGTGGCTGAAGCTGGGCGAGTGCTTGAATGGTTTAAGGCAACCCGCCGATGCGTTGAAGGCGCTCGAAAAAACGCTCGAGTTGATGCCTTACAGCAGCAGGGCTAAGATCGAAATCGCCCGCAGTTATTTTCTGTTGGATGATCGTGATAAGGCCGTGGCTCTGCTTAAGCAGGTATGCCTTTCTGAAACATTTTTTCTGCCTGCATGGAAGTATTTGTTGCGCTTACTTGCAATTCAAAAAGCGGGCGATGGCATTGGTTGGTGTAAAAAAGCGGATGCGGGATTTCCCAATTGTTTTTCGTTGTCACTCATCGGACTTGATAATTATTCTTCGGAGGAAAAGCCTGTAGCTTTGCTTGAGATTCTTAACCGGGTAGGTTCAACTTTTTCGATCATGGAACATCCTTACGCAAGAGATGTACTTTCTAGGGCTGTTTTTGCAATCGTAGCTCTTCCCCTGCAGGATAAATCTGCAGTGATAGCCTTGTTGCAAAAGGCGCATGCTGTTTTTCCTGAATCCACCAGAATTGCAGCAGAACTGGGCAATCTGCTTTATGCCACGGGAAAAGGGGTTGAGGCACAGAAATATTTTGACTTAGCTTGTTCCCAAAAACTAGCATCGGATCTCTGCCAGCACGAATATCCAACCAAGGAAATTCCCTACCTATGGCAGTTTTCACGATTCATTCGCCAAGTGCTTACGACATGATTTCCGGAGGCTTCTTTCTTTATTTTCCAGCTAATCACTCCCTTCCGCCCCTTTCAGCGGGTATAACTATTCTTGGTTCCATTGTTGAATAAGGAAATTGTATTCATGACCGAGATTAATCCCGCCCCCGCTAAATCCAACAAGTTTGCCCTTTTGATGGTTTTTCTTGTTGTCTTCATCGACCTACTTGGCTTTGGCATTGTTCTGCCCTTGCTTCCCATTTATGGCGATCAATATGTGTCCCGGGTTCTTCCAGAAGGCTCATCCAGTATTTTTCATGGCATCATACTTGGCTTGCTGATGTCTTCTTTCTCCATGATGCAATTTCTTTTCGCTCCTGCCTGGGGAAGGTACTCGGACTTCATTGGCAGAAAACCCATTCTTCTTCTGGGCCTGCTTGGTTCCATTATTTTCTATGCACTCTTCGGCTATGCCTCCACCCTGCCCACCGAATCCGCACACCTTGCACTTTTTCTTTTGTTTGCAGCACGCATTGGCGCTGGTATTTGCGGGGCAACTATTGGCACAGCTCAAGCTGTTATTGCTGATTGCACCTCTAAGGAAAATCGTAGCAGGGGCATGGCATTAATCGGCGCAGCTTTTGGTATTGGTTTCACTTTTGGCCCCTTGGTTGGATTTGGTGCCCTCACCTTTTTCCCTGATCAAGCAGGCGCTACGGGTTATATTTCTGCTGGCCTTTCGCTTTTTGCTTTTATCCTTGGTCTGGTAAAAATGCCAGAAACCAGAGTTCCAGGCGGCCATAGCGCAAATCGAAAGATCTTCGATGTTTCAGCCTTTAAGAGTGTCCTTTCCAACCCCGCACTTGGGCCCATTATTTTTGTTTTCTTCCTGGCTACCATTGGCTTTGGTGCCTTTGAATCCACCCTGGCGATGATTAACCAAGATGTTCTTAAGTTTGGTAAGACTTCTAACTTTTTGCTATTCGCATATGTCGGCCTTACACTCAGCCTTGCCAATGGGCTTTACCGCCCGCTTTCCCGTAAATTCTCCGTCTATTTTTTCCTTACCTTGGGCATTCTGCTCATGGGTTCGGGCGTTGCAAGCTTGGCTGGTATCACCTATATTTCCCGCAATAATCTCCTCGCTGATTTCCTTCTTCCACTCATGATGGTAAGCCTTACTATTTCAGTTGTTGGATTTGCCTTTCTCACCCCCAGTGCTCAGGCACTTGTTTCGCAACGCGCAGACCCCGAACGACAAGGTGAAATCCTAGGCGTTAACCAATCCTGCTCTTCTCTTGCTCGCATATTTGGCCCAATCTTTGGGCTAACCCTTTATAAGATCGACAGCATGGCGCCCTTCCTTTTCGCAGGGGTGCTTGTGCTTGCAATGCTTCCCCTTGTTTCCCGCATCCGAAGTTTCAAGGAAGTTTGATTACCTAATCGGGATTAGCTTAAGAGGCTCTTTCCCTTCTTTGATAAATAACTTTGATTCTGGTTTTTATTGAATCGGGTGAGATGGTTTAAATTATTGATCGGGTGTATTCTAGATTATATTTGATGGGGAACTTACCAATGCAGGTATTTTGCAGTCCACTTCGTTATGTTCAGGGCATTTCAGCCAGCAATCAATTAGCCCAGCAGATGGATGCAGTTGGGATGAAGCCGCCGGTCTTGCTTGTTGCGAGCAAGTCTGCCCGCTCGCAAGCGGAAAAATCTTGGCAGGAAAGTATGAAGCAGATGGGGTGGGAGTTTTCCATTCTTGATTTTACGGGCGAATGTACACCCAAAGAAATTGATTCTGTTGTTGCCAGGGCGAAAACTCTTGGGGTTAAAAGTTTGGTGGGCGCAGGGGGTGGTAAAGTTCTTGATACTGCCCGCGCCGCTGCAAACATTTGCAATATCTCTATCGCCCTTGCGCCTAGCATCGCTTCTACCGATGCCCCAACCAGCGCGCTTTCGGTTGTTTACGATGAACAAGGCAAAGTTCTTGAATATCGCATATTTAAGCGTAATCCAGATCTTGTACTGGTTGATATAAGTCTGATTGCTCAGGCCCCGGTAAGGTTTCTTGCAGCAGGCATTGGCGATGCCCTTTCAACTTATTTTGAATCAGATGCCTGCAGGTTGTCGAGAAAGCCCAACATGCGGGGAGGCTTAAGCACTCAAGCTGCATTTGCACTTGCCCGGTTTTGTTTTGATTCCATCATTGCGGATGGCGCAGATGCCTGTGTTGCAGTCGCAAATAAACTGGTCTCTCCTGCGCTTGAACGCGTGGTCGAGGCGAACACCTTGCTTTCAGGCTTAGGGTTTGAGTCTTCAGGCCTGGCTGCAGCCCATGCCATTCATAATGGGTTGACCATGATTCCCTCAACGCATGATTTTTTGCATGGCGAAAAAGTCACCATCGGGGTACTTACCCAGTTGGCCCTTGAAGGCAAGCCTAGGCAGTTTTTTCAAGATATCGTCAAGTTTCTTAAATCCGTTAATCTTCCAACCCGCCTGAAAGATCTTGGCATTGATGTTAACGATTTAAATGTAATAAATACCATTGCCAAAAGGGCAACCCAGCCTGGTGAAACCATTCATAATGAGCCATTTCCTGTTACTGCATCCATGGTTGCAGATGCTCTTCGTGCTGCAGATGCGCTTGCTGGCCAAGTTTGAAAGTAAGCCTATTACATGGGTCTTTTCTGATGAAAGGGGTTACTCTTGGGGTGGGATAGGACCCAAAAAAGGATGATTTATCAAGCAATTACACTTTTATTATTCATGAAACCTTCTTAATATACATCTTCATATTTCTTATTTATCTTTTCAAGGGTAGTAATAATGCCTAGAGGGAATAGCAGATCAAAGGTGATACGGGCCTTTACACTGATTGAATTGCTGGTCGTTATTGCGATCATCGCAATTCTTATTGGTTTGTTATTGCCTGCGGTGCAAAAAGTGCGGGAAGCATCGGCAAAGGCAACGTGTAGCAACAACCTCAAGCAATGGTCGCTTGCAATTCATAATTATCATGCGACCTTTGGTAGTTTTATGCCCGCAGCAACAACCAATCCTCATCGCATTTCTTGGCCTGTTTTTCTTTGGCCATATGTTGAGATGGATAATACTGCTAATAAGTACGATAAAAACATCGGGTTTTGGCAACCTAACAATACAATTCAAAATACGCATAATGGAGTTTGTTCCACGACTGCGAAAATATATTATTGTGGGTCGAATCGTCAGGATGCCAAATGGCAAGGGGATTCATATTGGCGGGCAAGAAGCAATTATGTGATAAACTGGGGCCCCGTGAGAATGCCTTTGCTCGGCGCAGCACCTCCAACCTTTTCTCCATGGGGGTATACCGATTTTTCAAATAGGGCATCCCCAAGAATTTCTAATTTAGATAAATTTCCAGATGGAACTTCTAACACCTTGGCGTTTTCAGAAGTGCTCATGCATGACAACGATGCTGCTGCCGATTTTCGTGGCGACTTTATGAACGATGATACTCAATGTGGAAGGTTCATGACGATAGACACCCCCAATAGTGGCGTTGATGAATTGAGTGGTGGTTGGTGTGTTAATGATGCTGTTAGGATGCCCTGTATAGTAAGTGGTAACGGAAAAATTGCAGCACGCAGCAAACATTCTGGTGGTGTCAACGCTAGTTTTTGTGATGGATCCATTCGCTTTGTTTCCAATTCCATTTCCTTGGTAACTTGGCAGGCCCTCAGCACCATGAATGGTTCTGAAGTATTTGATCCTAATTACTAACCTTGAAAATACTATGAATAAACTTGTGTACTCTGTTGTATTTGTTTCATTTCTGGCTTGTGCCTGCAGCAGCGGCCCGGTTAACTACCCGGTTGCAGGCGAGGTACTGTTAGATGGCAACCCTGTCGGGAATAAAGATGACGCCGTCATTCGTTTTGAAAGCACTGATAAGAAAGGTAATACATCTGAAAGCTTTGTTGTTGAGGGAAAGTATTTGGCAAAGCTAACCGAGGGCAATTACAAGGTATCGCTTACCTGGAGTAAAAAGTCGGGTAAAACCTTGAAGAGTAAAATAGCGGGACCCGGTCAGGAATCAGAAGAAATGATACAGATGATACCTGCCAAGTATGGCGCTGATAGCACTTTAAGAGTTGATGTTTCTTCCAAGAATCTTCGCCACGATTTCGATCTAAAGAGCAAATGACCATAATTTAAAAGAGATAGAATAGAGGATCGGAAACTTTGGCGCTTCTCTTTTTCTAATGCCTTGCTAACGCAAGTCTTTAACGTGCATAAAATAATAGTTACGACTATACACATGCCCTATGTAAATAAGATTCTGTTGTTTTAGTGTGTGTTGCACAGATAAAGAATATGTTTGAGCATATCCCGAACCGAAATCATTGCGATGGGTTTACCATCCTTTAATACAGGCAGATGTCTGTATCCGCCATTATCCATCTTGTGAAGAACAAAGGCCAGCCTATCGGTGGTGCGAACCGTTTCAGGTTCTTCGGTCATATAGTCGGAAATGGGTTTCTCTGCATAATCAGTTGGGTCATCAAGGACATGGTTAAGCATGTCTCTTTCGCTAAAGATTCCGAGCATTTTATTTTGATCATCAACCACAAGAAGTGCGCCTATGTTTTGATCGATCATGATATCGAGGGCTTTGGAAACAGGAGTGGAGGCATGAAGAATCACTGCGGGCGCGGGCTTTACAACGCCTACTGGATCTTCCATAAGGCTTCGTTCAACCCGATCATGAGCTACGGGGACATCGAAAGAGGAAAGGTCGAGCTTGCAGTTACTGCAAGAATCGATGCCTGGATAATTTCGTTTGTTGCAATGGGGGCAGATCATGGTTTATTCCAAAGGGAAGGAGTCGGGGCCTTCAAGGTCTAGTTTTGGTATTTCTGGGTTCGGAGTATTCGTGCCACGGTAAAAAGATTCATGATGGCAAATTCTTGTGACAGCCCTAAAGACCCCGATACATTCAGGGAAATCAGGGTTTTCAAGCGTTGCGAGCATCTGGGCTGCGAAGGGGCTTTCGCATGCCTCATCATGAATGGCAGGTGCGGTTGATGCTGCATGATTGGGCTGCACAAGGCTGACCGATGCGTTCTCGAATTTGATCCCCTGCCTACTCTGTGCGCCGTAAACCATAGGCTTACCATGCTCTAGGTAAATAAGATGCTCTGGCCGATCGTGTTGGGTTGCAAGATTATCGAATACGAGATCGTTGTAGACTTTGCAGTTCTGAAGGATTTCAACAAAAGCAAAACCCTTGTGTGCAGAGGCCCGTTGTAAGATGGTGCCCAGATGATCGACATCAACATCAAGTGATCGTGCGACGAAGGTAGCGCCAGCGGCTAGTGCAAGTGCGCATGGGTGCCATGGATTATCGAAGGAGCCTTCAGGGCATGTTGCGGTGAGGGTGCCGGGTCTTGTGGTTGCAGATTCCTGACCTCGGGAAAGGCCGCGGATTTCATTGTTGATGAAAAGAACTTTGATATCAACATTGCGTCTGCAGGCATGCAAGAGGTGTTGGGTTGCTGCGCCAAACCCTTCTCCATCGCCCAAAACAATCCAAACGGTGAGGTTAGGTTGGGCAAGTTTAAGCCCCATTCCAGCAGAAACCGCACCACCATGCAGACCACGAAATCCGTAGGTGCTAAGGTAGTTTGGCATTCGCGATGCGCAGCCTATGCCTGAAAGAAAAACTTGTTCCTCTCGAAGTAGTGGCATGTCTGCGAGCATTTTTTTGATTTGTGCGAGGATTGCGAAATCGCCACACCCCGGGCACCATCGTACTTCTTGTTCCGAGGCAAAATCGGTGGGTTGATTTTGGGTGATCATGAAGATTCTCCCCGAGCAAATTGAACGATGGCTTGTTCCACTTGGGAGATGACAAAGTTTAGGCCATCCTGCCTGGTGAAGCTGATGCCATTGAATTCGAATTTTTCTTTAAGTAAAGCAAAGAGCCTGCCCGAGTTTAATTCTGCGACGATAACTTTAGGATAAGAGTTAAGAACCATCTGCATATTTTTTGGAAGTGGATTGAGAAAGCGGAGGTGAGCGAAGGCTACGCTGATACCGTTTTTTCTTGCCAATTCGGTAGCTGCTTCGAGAACATTTTTAGTCCCGCCCCATCCTAGTAAAAGAATCTGCGCATCGTTGTCACCAGAAACAGGAAGTGGCCCAAGAAATTCTGCAATTCTTTGCATGCGCGCAGCACGATGGCGGTTCATTGCAAGGTGATCTAGCGGCAGAAAACTAACCTGAGGGCTATTTAACTTGCGTTCGTTACCACCCAAGCGGTGCTCTTTACCTGGCGTGCCCGGGGTGATCCATGGCCTTGCAAGATGATCATCGCATTCGTAAGGGCCGGAGGAAGAATCCGAGGCGAAGTGTGGGAATTCAAAATCGGGAAGCGATTCGGGTTCGGGTATAAGCCATGATTCACTGGCGCGCGAATTCAAAAGATCATGAAGGATGCAAACCGGTGCGAGAAAGCGCATTGCAACCTTTGCAGCAAGCAGGGTTAATGCGAAGCAATCCGAAGGGGAATCGGGCGCCAGCACGACAAGAGGTGCTTCCCCATTTCTTCCCATTAAAGCCATGCCTAGATCGGATTGTGCGACTCGCTGGGGCAACCCGGTCGAAATTCCTGCGCGTTGGTATTCAAGCAGCAATAGTGGAAGCTCTGCTGCAGATGCCAGGCTTATAACTTCTGATTGATGCGGAAACCCGATGCCTGAAACTGCTGTGCATCCTAGGCCCCCACCATATGAAACACCAATTGCGATGGAAGCAGCAGCGTGTTCATCATCAGCAAGAATGAAGGAAAACCCATCGCCAGTATTCTTGGCAGCGAGTGAGCTGATTTCGTGAGAGGGCGGCCTAGAAGTAGATGCGAGCAAAACGGGCCTGTTGGTTTTCAATGCAACATGTTTGAGAGCAAGAAGCGAGGCATCGTTGCCCGAGATCATGCGACATATCCGCCCTTTTTTACTCAGAGATTCTACGGGATGGTAGGCGGGAACTTGGGGAAAGACATTGGCAGTTTCAGAATAGATAAACCCTGCCTTGAACGCTTTTTGCGAAGCATCGAGAATCGAAGGGTTGATGGAAAACTTTTGTTTTAACCAGCGCAATACGGGGTCGATTGGAATGGAGTAATACCACAGAAGCATACCTAGGGCGAAGAGGTTTCTGCAACGATCAACTTCGCGGTAGGAAAGGAGCGCGCCTTTTTCGCCTGCCCGAGTCAGGTTGATTGCATGGTTCGTAAGTTGTGCCATCGGAACCGAGATGGTGCGATGGAAAAGCTGGTTCTTTCCTGCGAGTGGATTTTCGAGGTAACCTGCACAGGCAAGCTCATCTGGTCCAAATGAATCCGAGTTGGCGAGCAGAATGCCATCTTTTTCGAGGCTGCTTTCGTGCAACTTTAAACCTGCGGGGTTCATCGCAAGGAGGAAACTGGTGCGGTCATCGATCGGCTCATGGTAGGGCGCAAATGCCAGGGAACTTGTATAAACGCCTGCAAGGGTATTGGCGTGGGAACGAATTTCAGCAGGGTATTCTGGTACCGAATAAAGATGGTACCCGCGCGAGCCCGCTGCCAAGGCAAACAAGTGCGATAACATTGCTATGCCATCATGGGCATCGCCTGTCATTCGGAGCGCATGGGCAGGAGCCAAAGGCAACGAAGGCGCACCAAGATCTGGTTTACCTGGGTTGACAACTTTTTCTTCCATGCGATTCGTTTGCCTCTTTTGAAATTCAATTATCGTTTGAAATCATGCCCCTTCCGCACAAGGCGGGTACTGAGTCGGGTCGGGGGGCAGATTAAATACTGCTGTGGGAAAATGCCCAGCAAGGTAATGCACGATCCTTTTAACCGATAAGATGCCCATCGGTTTGTTTTGATTATCAAGTACTGGCAGATGCCTGTAGTTACCTTCCTGCATTTTACGAATTGCAGAACTGATGGAGTCGGTGGGCGAAACCACCTCAGGGCTGGGAGTCATTACTTGTTGAATGGGGGAGTGTAATGGAAGCCTGCGGGCAAGGACTCTGCGGATGAGATCTCGTTCGGTAAAGAGGCCCAGCAAATGATCTTCTCTGCAAATAAGAACGCAGCCTATTTTTTTTTCGCGCATTAAACAGATGGCTTGCGTGACCGTGGCTTCGGGCAATAAACGATAATCTTCTGTGGGCTTAAGCCTGATTACACTTTCGACTTTTAGATTTCGGGCAAGTTCCATGCAGCAGTCCAAAAAAGGTTGGTCTGAAACAGCACATTAAAAAGGTCTGATCCCCAAAAAAAATCGTTCAGCAAGCCAAATTTACTAGAATCTCTGTTAAAATTAGGTAAGCTAATTCTAGACCTTAAAAGAATGTAAGTTACCTTACCTCTATATTATTGAAAATTGGTCCTTTGTTAATCTGATGAATCAACATTATTGAACAAGACCGCTTTATAAAACAGGATTTATGTCATGCACTCTCCCTCCCAGTATGATTCAGTTCTTCCAACCACCAGAACTTTGGCACTGATCGATGAATCCGCTCTTCTTGCTGCTGCAAGGGCTTGCAATCGTAGTCTTGACTGGCTTGCCATTCGCAAATTCCTCATCGATGAATCCATGGGAAGGTATGGCGAAGCCGCTGTTTATGTCGGACTTCCTCCTTCTAGCCATGCTGAATATCAGGAACAACGTTCTAAAAAACTCCGCTTTTGCCATTGGTTAAAAACCCATGGATTCATGGTGATGACCCGGGATGGCGCGCCAACAGGCGATGGGTATTACAAGGCCAGCATCAACCTGATGATGGCGGTGGATGGGATGGAACTTTGTGGCGAATTCAAACCCCAGGTTTTGATGTTAGTCACTGCAGATCCTGATTTTGGCCACCTTGCTTTGACACTGCGTAAAAAAGGAGTTCGTGTTGAACTTGCTGCAATAGAGCAGAATGTCAGCAGCGATCTTAAGGGTTCGGTCAATCATGTGATCGATTTACGCCCGTTATTTAACAAATTCGAAAATCTTAGAAATGAAGGTTCAGGGGCAGGGCCTGCCAATGGTTCTGCGCCTGGAGCCCTGCCCTCGGGTAGATATATTCCTGATGTTGAGGATGAACTTGAAGATCTCGGCCCTGCCGATCATCAGGGTTATTCATAACCTATACTATTGAGAGTAGAGTTTAATTTTTTGCTCAATCTTGCGCTAATTGGTTTAAGGTTTTACGATTTGAAAGGTATATGAATCATGGCAAATGCAAATGTAATCAACTTGACGACTGAAAATTGGGAAGCTGAAGTTGTAAACAGCAAGGTTCCTGTTTTGGTTGATTTTTGGGCTGCTTGGTGCGGGCCTTGTAGAGCTCTTGGGCCAACAATCGATAAAATTGCAGATCAGTTCGCTGGTAAAGCCAAGGTAGGCAAGCTCAATACCGATGAAAGCCAAGAAATCGCAATTCGATATGGCATCAACTCCATTCCTGCAATTCTTGTTTTCAAGGGTGGTGCAGATCCAGTTGATCGTACGGTTGGCGTTCGCCCTGAAGCTGAATTCGTTAAAATGTTGAACAAGCAGTTGGGCCTTTAACAACCTTGATTAGTAATATTTAAAAAGCTTAATAATCTAGGGCCTCGCAAACATTGTATTGCGAGGCCCTTGTGTATTTATATTGTCTTTGTGTCTCTTTTCTGATTACAATTTCTATTGCAATAACTTAAACTATCTTAGTTTGAATTATTCGGTTTTTTCCTTCCTTATGTTTCAACAAGGGGCATTCTCCCATGCTGCGCTTTCTTTCTATTGCACTCCTTTTGCTTTGTTTTTCGAATGCTAACGCACAGCCCTTTCCTTTCCAAAAAGGTGATCATGTTAGTATTTTGGGCAACACCCTTGCTGAGCGCATGCAGCATCATGGTTGGATGGAAACGCTGATTCATTCTCGGTTACCCGGGCATGAACTTTCTTTCCGCAACCTCGGGTTTTCAGGCGATGAACTTACATTAAGATTAAGATCTTCAGGGTTTGGCTCGCCCGAAGATTGGCTTAAGCAGACCAATGCCAATGTCATCTTTGCTTTTTTTGGGTACAACGAATCCTTTGCGGGCGAAGAAGGTCTTCCCAAGTTTGAAAAAGACCTCGATTCTTTCCTCAAAGAAACCCTTTCCAAAAAGTACGATGGTAAAAATAACCCGCGCATCGTTCTTTTCTCTCCCATCGCCCACGAAAATCTCAAGGATCCAAACCTTCCCAACGGGATTGAAAATAACAAGCGCATAGATCTTTACACCAAAGCCATGGCTAAGGTTGCTGCAGCTAACAAGGTGTTCTTTGTTGATTTATTTACTACGACTCTCAATCTTTATTCCGTTTCAGAAAAGCCCCTCACGATCAATGGTATCCATCTGAACGAGTATGGTGATAAGTTGGTTGCTCAGATCATTGAGAAGCAACTCTTTCAGAATGATATTCAAAAAAACCCAGTCTTTTTGGATAAACTGCGCGCTTCGGTGCTTGAGAAGGATTTTCATTGGTTCAATCGCTATCGCACTGTAGATGGGTATTCCATTTATGGTGGTCGTGCCGATCTTCGTTTCGTTGCAGGCCAGACCAACAGGGTGGTGATGGCAAGGGAAATGCAAATCCTCGATGAGATCACCGCAAATCGTGATAAGAAAATTAGCGCTGCAGCCAACGGCAAAGTGATAACTAATGATGATTCCAACACTGCGCCATTCCTTGAAGTTGTTACCAATAAGCCCGGCCCTCTTCCCGGCGGCAAGCATATTTTCCTCGATGGTAAAGATGCTATTTCCAAGATGACGATTGGCAAAGGCCTGAAGGTCGAACTCTTCGCATCGGAAAAAGAATTTCCTGATCTTGCAAAGCCTGTACAGATGGCTTTTGATCCCAAGGGGCGCCTTTGGGTTGCAGTCATGCCTTCTTATCCACATTGGAAACCCAAAGAAGAAATGAATGATAAAATCCTCATCTTCGAAGATACCGATGGTGATGGCAAAGCAGACAAATGCAAAGTCTTTGCAGACAGGCTTCATGTTCCAACTGGCCTCGAATTCTGGAACGGGGGTCTTTTAGTTGGCCATCAACCCGATCTCTTGTTCCTTAAAGATACCGATGGCGATGATGTTGCTGATGTACGTGAACGCGTTTTGCATGGCATCGATTCTGCGGATACCCATCATGCATTAAGCAGCTTTGCCTATGAACCAGGTGGTGGGCTTTATTTTCAGGAAGGAACCTTCCATCATACTCAGGTTGAAAGCCCTTACGGCCCACCCCGTAGATGCGCCAACGCTGGCGTTTTTCGCTACGACCCACGCAGACAACTTTTCGATGTCTATGCCTCTTATGGTTTTGCCAACCCCCATGGTCATGCCTTTGATCGCTGGGCTAGGCAGATTGTTACTGATGGTACCGGTGCTGTTCCCTACGATGGCGCCCTCTTTTCAGGCAAACTTAATTTCCCCTCTAAGCATGGTCAGGCCCCTACGGTTTACAAACAGCGCACTAGGCCCTGCCCCGCTACGGAGTTTCTCACTAGTAATCACTTCCCTGAAGAATTTCAAAACAACTACATTGTTCCCAATGTGATTGGCTATCAGGGCATCATGCGATACAAGATCGAAGAAGATGGTGGAAGTTTCAAGGGCACCGAACTTGAACCCATTCTTTCTTCCTCGGATCCTTCCTTCAGACCTTCGGATATCGAAACCGGACCTGATGGCGCTCTTTGGTTCCTTGATTGGCAGAACCCCATCATCGGCCACATGCAGCATAATCTTCGCGACCCCAGCAGAGATAGAAACCATGGTCGCATTTACCGTGTCACCTATGAAGGAAGGCCTCTTTCCAAACCAGCAGCGATTCACAATGAACCGATTCCAAAACTCCTCGAACTTTTGAAATCGAAGGAAGATCGAGTTAGGCATCGCGCTAGGTTAGAGCTTGATACTCGCAAATCTGCAGAAGTGGTTGCAGAGCTTGCGAAGTGGATCGCTAAGCTTGATAAAAACGATCCTGATTTTGAACATCAAATGATGGAAGCTCTTTGGATTCATCAAAGGCACAATATTGTTAATGAAGCTTTGTTGCAAAGAATGCTTAGCTCAACCGAGCCCAATGCAAGGGCCTGTGCAACCCGAGTTTTGTTGCAATGGCGCGATCGCATCTCCGACCCGCTGGAAAAATTCAAGACGATGGCGGGCGATGAGCATGGGCGTGTTCGCATGGAAGCTCTTCGTGCTGCAAGTTATTTTGATGTGCCCGAAGCGATGGAAGTTGTTTTCATCGCTATGGATAAACCCAGTGATATTTACATTGATTATGTCAGAACTGAAACCCTCAAGATGCTTGATCCTATTTGGAAGGATGCTATTGCAAAGGGTAAGGATGTGAAAATCAAGAGTGAAGCGGGCGCACGCTTTTTGCTTCGTAGTCTTCCTGTCGAAAAACTCATTACCATGGAAAAGACGAAACCTGTTTGCATGGAATTGATATCAAGGCCCAATGTTCGGGATGAAGTCAGACGCGAAGCATTGCGAACTCTTGCTTCGCTTGAAGCCAAGACTGAAGTTCGAATTCTTCTCGATGCTTTTGTTGCTGTCGATGCAAAAGCTGATCAAACCGATTCTTCCGTATTGTTTGATATGGTCAGGCTTTTAGGCGGAAGAAGTGCAAGCGAGTTGGGTTCGGTTCGGGCTGATCTCGAAAAACTTGCCACCGCTGCCAAAACCCCGCTGCTTCGTCAGGTAGGTTTTGTTGCGCTCGTCAACATTGATCAATCTATCGAAAACACTTGGGGCCTTGCTTCGAAGTCGATCGCTTCTTTAAGAGATCTTCTTGCAGCAATTCCTCTTATTCCTGACCCTAATCTGCGTGCTCTATTTTATTCTAAGGTTGAACCCCTTTTGACATCTCTACCCGCTAACCTCGCTACCAATGCTGGTAAGGGCGGCATGGGTCGTTTTGTTCGCATTGAACTTCCGGGCAAACAGCGCACTCTTACCTTGGCAGAAGTTGAAGTCATTAGCGATGGCATCAACCTTGCAAGAAAAGGCAAAGCTACGCAGTCATCTACTTCCAACGGTGGCGATGCTTCCAAGGCCATCGATGGTAATAAGAGTCCTACTTTTGGGGATGGTGGTCAAACCCATTCTGCAGAGGGTACAGATAACCCTTGGTGGGAACTTGATCTTGGCTCTGAAGCAGTGATTGAATCCATCATCATTTATAATCGTGCTGATGGTGCCCTCGGATCCAGATTGAATAACTTTACCGTTAAGGTGCTTGATAAAGATAAAAAAGAAGTCTTTAGCAAGGTCAACAATCCTACTCCTGCAACCAAAGTTGCATTCGAAATGGCGGGAGTTGATCCTGCATCGCTGGTGCGCAAATCTGCGATGCTTGCGTTGGTTTCAATTCGTGGTGAAGAAACCAAAACCTTCAACACGCTTTCGAAATATGTCAAAGAAGGAGCTGATCGCAATTCTGCGATCAATGCAATGCAGCGCATTCCCCGTAATGCTTGGGTGAAGGAAGAAGCAGCGCCCTTGGTCAATTCGCTTTTGGAAAGTATTCGCAAGGTGCCCGCAACCGAACGATCCCAGCAATCCGTTCTCGATTCCATCGAGTTCACCGAATCGCTCGCATCGTTGCTGCCCGATGATCAAGCACGCAAAGTTAGAGCAGAGCTAGGCGAGTTGGGCGTGCGTGTTATTCGCTTGGGTACACTTTTAGAACGCATGGCTTACGATAAAGAAACTCTAGTGGTCAAGGCAGGCAAGCCTGTTGAGATCATTCTTGAAAACTCGGATCTCATGCCTCATAACTTTGTGATTCTTACTCCGGGCAGCTTGACGGAAATCGGTATGCAATCCGAGAATGATGCAAACAAGCCTGAATTCCAAGCTAGGCAGTTTGTTCCTAACTCGAACAAAGTGCTTGCGAAGAGCGGTTTGCTGCAACCTCGTGAAACCCAGCGCATCAGCTTTGTAGCGCCTACCAAGCCAGGCGTTTATCCCTATGTTTGTACCTATCCTGGTCATTGGCGCAGAATGTATGGCGCACTTTATGTCGTTGCAGATCTTGATGGGTATCAGGCTAATCCCGATGCCTACCTCGCATCCAACCCGCTTAAGGTTGAAGATGAAGTTCTGAAAGATCGAAGGCCCCGCACCGAGTGGAAGTTTGCAGATCTTTCTTCCTCGATCGAAGAAATGAAACATGGCCGTTCGTTTGCAGCGGGCAAACAAATGTTCACGGTTTCTGCATGCATCTCATGTCATAAGATGGAAGGGCTAGGCCAAGAATTTGGCCCAGACCTAACTAAGTTAGATCCCAAGTACACCAAGTTGGATCTTCTTCGCCATATTCTTGAGCCCTCTCTTAAGATTGATGAAAAGTATCAGACCTACATTTTCGAAACCAAAGCAGGCAAGACTATCACTGGTATGATCGTTGCGGATGCACCGCAGGCGATTACCATTATTGAAAACCCGCTTGCGAAAACGCCACCCAAGGAAATTAAGAAGGCGGATATCGATTCTAAAACCAAGTCGCCTGTCTCTCTGATGCCCAAGGGGATGCTGGATAAAATGACTCGGGATGAGATCATCGATTTGCTGGCATACATTCTCGCCAAGGGCGATGCCAAGCACCCGCTATTTCAAATGGATGCGAAACATGGCAACCATTAAGCAGTTGCCTTGGATATCCGCCACCACCTTTGTCACCCTCGCTGAAAAGCGGGGGTCCATTCTTCTCCCTAATTGCCTTTAAGCCCACCTCTTCTTATTGAGCGGCGGATGTAAATCCGCCGGTGCTCGCCCCTCGCCTTTTGCTTTCTCTTTTACTTTCTTTTTCTTCCCCCAACTCCCAACCCTCTTCCCTCCGGGAAAAGGGCCCTTCGCTTCGCTAGCCCGCCTTTTAACCTCCACCACTACCTTTGCAACTTTCGTCTTACTGAGCGGCGGATGTAAATCCGCTGGTGCTTTCCCCACGCCTTTTGCTTTTTACTTTCCATTAATTAATGTGGTTTTGTTTTAAGACAGAGTAGTTGCGATGGGGAAGCCCCACTGCAACTACTCCATTTGAACCTTTGGGCTCTGCACCCGCGCTTTCGTCAACTTCGCGTATGCGGAGTTCCATCTTTGGCAGTTATCACCCAGTCGGTGTCTTTCACCCTAGTCCAACTAATATCGGCCAGTTCGACAAGCTCACTGACCATACAGGAGCCCGGTCCCTGAGCTTGCCGAAGGGGCTGCCCCGCGCTTTCGTCAACTTCGCGTATGCGGAGTTCCATTCTTGGCATTTAATATCGATGGATTCCAAGCATACACTGATAATGACGGGCGGTGGTTCCTAAGCCCCGAAGGGGTGAAATTAGATAGCCCGGGGTAAAGCGGAGCGCAACCCCGGGTAACCATTCCCCCATTAAATAAGCCCTGAAAGGGCGCGATAATCACTCAACAACGCCTTTCGCCCTTTCAGGGCTGGGGGTTTTATTGGGCCATTTTCCCAGGGCGTTGCCCTGGGCTATCTCATTTTGCCCCTTCAGGGCAAATACTTCTGCTTACTTTATCGACATAAAGACTTAAATAATGCTCGCAATAGCTTATTTCTTGCACCTTAAGCCGAATTCTGAATATTTAAAGAAATGCTACAACCCTCTATAAACGCAGATTAATTGCAGCCCCTATATTTGTTAACATGGGAAAATTAAAGCCAAATAGTCTTATGGTTTTTATTGTAAATCACT
>CAJCCR010000076.1 GCA_903960945.1 uncultured Planctomycetaceae bacterium | reverse complement strand
GGAAGATTTGTTTGGTGCCTTGGATAAAGAAATTGATGCTGCAAAGATTCTGGGCTACCTCAATCTTTCCGATGGCCGGGCCGACCCCCGCTGGCAGAAACAGCTAAGCGATGCCTACGCATTCCTTGCAGAGAATGGCGACAAACAGCCTTGGATCAGCCTGTTGGATTGGCTCGAACAAAGGCTGGATTCACTGAAGGCAAGTGGTTCTGCTGCATTTAAAAATGACAAACAAGCTCGGAAAATACTTGAACTGATCCCCTTGTTTCTCGAAAACTACCGGGCTTATCACTCTGATATCTTGGGGCATTTGCCCGATGCGGATTTATTTCTACCCTTCTTTCTTGCAAAGGTTTTTGAAACCCTGCTGAAGTTGGCCCTTGAAAAAGGTTTCCCCAGACAACCCGAATCATTCCTTAAGAATGCCATTCTTCAGTTCAACGATTTCGTTGGCTACAGACCGGTTGCACTTTTAGAAACTCGGCCCTCAGGCGAACCCTACCCCCACGAAAAATTCCGATGCGTTCCCCTTTATCTTCGTAATGCAGGCACATCTTACAGCCCTTATAGCACTTTGATCCAGCAGGCACTTGATATCCTGGGCGATGTCGATCCCTCGTTGCTTTCCGAGGCGAATTTCGATTTCGATAACCTCGACGAACTTTCCATGGATGTTCGTGGCTATGATCATTCCCACCCCGCAAACCTTCGCCCGAATTATTTCTTCGGCGAATGGGACCCACAATACATCGATGAGCAAGGCAGATTCCGCAGATTCGTAGTGCGTAAAGCATTGCTTGATGTTCTAAAAGACCGAATCGATAACGCTGCAGACAAATTCGAAGAAAATTCTTTCGAAGCAGCAGCAGTTCTTGCAGGCACCATCCTAATGGCAGCGAGCGTGAGCGGCAGAGTGGCAGGCACCCATGAAGCTTCCGCATCGTTGGCGAAATTGATTCCAGGCATCGCACGGGTACGCGATACTTTTTATGAATACCTTTTGAAGAAAGCCTCGCCCGAACATCAGAAAACACTCTTAGAAGAGAAGGGCCAATTAAGACAAGCGTTTGGCGGAGCTAGGCAGCACTTGAATAATCTGCTGGGCAGAAAACGAGCCTCGCATGTTCAACATCGGTTTCTTGGATTGCTGCTTGCCAATATGGGATATCTAGATGCCTCAAGAGCGCAAGCCCGGAAAATTGAGCCCGCTTCAGGCAGAATGCTCGCAGAAATACTCGGGCTCATCAGGCTCGGACACCTCGAAGTCGAGCGATCAATTTGGGCACAAGCCGCCCAACGACCCAATCAGGCTTTTACCATCCTGCAACGCGCAATCGAATGTGGCGCAAGCGCAGACCCCTGGAATGTGCTAGGTTTTCAAGGGCTATTCCCGCTTTCCCCAGCACGAGAAGATAGCACCCGCGACCCAAGAATCGAAGAACTCCTTGCTGTGATGGAACATATTTTCCTGCTTACTACTAGGCTGATGTGCGAAGCCGCTGCCAATGGCGATGAAGCTTTGGTACAAACACTCGAAAAAGAAATGGAATCAAAAGCTAAGTGGTGGGATCGGTTCGCAACCTACCAAGTGAGCGGCGTAAGGGCGGTGCGCGGTGGCGATGCTTTGGGCTCTGCAAGAATGGTTTCCCGGGCATTGCTGAAATGGCATCACCGAGGCGAAACCCCCGCAGACCTAGCATTCTGGCGCGAACAACTTTCCGCACTACGAACCCCACGGGCCTTTGCCATGGTGGTCGATCTTCTTTTAAGACAAGGCGACCAGATAGCCGCTCTCGGTTTACTCATGAGCTGGCTCAGCCAAGCCGATAAGGTTCCACTCGAAGAAGGTAATCAATCCTTCCATGCACTGGCGTTTCGCTGGCTGCTCGCAACCGCGGTACACCGCGAAAAGATTCCCGCAAAGCAGTTGGAACAGCGCCATTTTGCAGTACGCAAATTCTTCGCCCAACTTGAAGCCAACGCAGAAGATTACTGGCAAGTACCCGTGCTGGAAAAACAATCCAAGCCCGAAGATGAAGAAAAAGAAGAAGATGTTTTTGATGCGGCCTATGACGATGTGAGCTATCTGGATACCACAGGGAATGATGATGAAGGTGCGGTTTCTGATGGGCCGAGATACGCCCCCTTCGAACTCGAAGAAGAAGCTTCTAATCTAGAAGACCGACTTCATTTTCTTAATGCCTCATCAAAACTATGGCAGGTAGCAGCCTATTATCTGGGTTCACGAACCGAGCTCAACCCCGAAGATAAAATCGCCCTTGGTCAATGGGTTGATTCCGCAACGCAGCGATTGCAAAAACTAGGCCAATTGGTAGATGCCTTGCATCAGGCAAAAATCCCCGACCCAGGCGCAGAGCCCGATGCCATCATCGAGTACGACAGGCAACGCAACTTAAAAGAAAGCCTGATGATGGAGGCGATTACGGCCTGTGTGGAAACAGCAAGTGCGGTAAATTCGATGCGTGGCGCTTTGGGAATTGCAACAGAAAAAGAAGCAAAGCTATGGGAAAACTCTTATCAAGATCTTGAAAGATCTCTACTTAGAAGCAACCCCACTGCAGCTAAAGAAGCCCTAAAACTGTTTCGTAAAGGGTTTGCCAAGGAACCGTTGGTTTATACCACTCTTTCGAATGGTGGCGACCCGCACCTTATTGTTCGTGTAAGGTTGGCGCAAAGCTCACTCGATTTTACCTTGGTCAATCTGCCCAGAGTTGGGTTAATTAGTGAAAGCCTGAAACTTCTAATTCTCGCAAAAGATATGGAGAAAAAAAGGCACACCAAGGGAAGAGGTGTATCTGAATATAACAGGCATTTCACGGTAGGTTTTCGCTCGGTGATCGAAACCATTATCGAAACTGCAGTCGATGAAACCGATGCCAAGGTGCTCGAGCTTTTGGAAAAAGCATGCGTGCCATTTGAAAAGCTATGGGTGGAACACAGTTGGACAGGGCAGCTTTCTTCTTCAGAAGGGTTTTTACATCAGAAAGCATTTGATGAAGTACGAGAGTTCATCATCAATTATGGAAAAGATATTTTTCATGCCCGATTCATGACCCTTGCCAACCTAAGAGGGGTCATTCACCTAGGCGCTGCCAACTTCCTGACGGAGCTTGTGCAAAATCCTGATCCGCTTCATCCGGTTAAACTCGCAGATGATCTGGGCGATAAAATCACCCTCAATGATGCTTCAAGAATCCTCGGGGGTATTATTCTTACCCTTGTCGAAAACTATCAGGAATTCAAGGATTATAACACTTCCTGCACCTTGTCCGATTATGGCAACATGCTTCATGTGCTACTTTCCTTCCTTCGGGTCAAAGCTATTTTCGAGCGCAAAGTCTGGTTGCTGCGCCCCCGCATGATGGTTCACGAACTCCTCGCTCGAATGAAGCGAACCAAGGCGGCAAAGCGCTGGCAGGAATCGCTGCACGAAATCACCAAGATCGAAGCGGCTGCAATATTAGACCTTCTAAACACCACCGAAAAGGAAACAGGGGTGCGCATTATTTCAGTCCGAGATCGGATTGAAAACGGGTTTACCGCCAGCCTTGCAGTAGATCGGTTGTGTGCATTGGTGGAACCCGCAATGGGCGAGGCTCGAAAAAAGAGCGTACCTAGAGCATTCCGAACCTTCCTCGAAGAACTTGAAACCCAGGCAGCAAAACCCTCTGGCGTGGGTCGCGATATCCCAGAATGGCTCGTAAGGCTTGAAGCCGAAGTTCAACGGGTTCAAATGTCTCAAACAGCGATCGTACAACTTGCCGAAGGTCTGTATAAAATCAATAAGTTCCCACTTGATATGGAGCATGTCACTGCTCAAATAGATGAGATAAACCTCGAAGCTTTTAAAGGTACAGAATAATTATCCTGCAATACTATTTCGGTAAGGTTTGATAAAAGCATAGTATACCGCAACGCCCACCGCCAAGAATGTAATGCCTGAATAAACCTCTGCATGGTGGGGGTAGATTACGATTCCAAGTTCATTGGTATGGCTTGCAAAGAACATATTCCCCAAAACACATGCAGGGATTACCGCATAAAGCAAGGGTGTAAAAGGGTAGCCCCAGCATTTGTATGGGCGCGGGAAATCGGGCATGATCCGCCTGAAAACAAAGATCGAAAGCACTCCCATGGTTTCAAATATCACCGCACCAAACATCGAAAAATTAGTCAGCAAATCAAAAAGCGACAATCCCATCCCCATCGAGGTTCCTACCCCGCCAAGTATCACAAGCACGGAAGACCAAACACCCAAAACCATGATTGCAACATAAGGCGTTTGATAAACCGGATGAACTTCCTGCAACATGATTGGTGCCATTTTTTCCTTCCCCATCGCATACAACAAGCGTGGCCCCGCAAGAATATTCCCATTCAACGAACCAAACACCGAGATCATGATTGCAGCAGAGGCAAATAATACTCCCGCTTGGCCAAACCCTGCTTTCATCGCTTCGGTTGCAACCGTGGAACCGCCAGGCAAATGCCGGATCATTTCCATTGGCAACATCAAGTGATACGCAATATTCACACCAACATAAAGCAGGGTGACCAAGCCCACGCCACCAAGAAGTGCAAGCGGGATATTCCGCTGGGGATCTTTGATTTCTTCTGCAACGGGTGCGATGTTTCCCCAACCATGGTAGGCCCACAAGATCGCAAGGAAAGCACTGAAGAGATGGCTAAAACCAAATTCGTTCTCCCCCGCCCACCAAGGCTCCAGATTTTTAAAATCCGCTTTGGCCTCTGCAGCGCCCATCGTGAAAAAATAAATGGGGACAAGCGCGATAAGTGCCAAGGAAACAACTTTGATAATAGTCAAAACAACCTGAAGCGACCCGCTAAGCCTGGCACCGCGAATGTTCACGCAAGAAAGACTGATAAGCACACTAATAGTAATTGCCAACTTGCCCCAGAAAGGAATTGAAACATTGATTAGATCACAAAAAGAATCTGTAAAGATGCTTGCCAAGGCCGCCAAGGATGCGGATCTAATCATGACAAAATCAACCCACCCCCAAAGAAACCCCCACATCGGGCCATAGGCTTCTTTAAGAAAAGTGTAATTACCGCCCGCCCTAGGAAAGAGAGTTACAACTTCTGCATAAGTGAGCGCGCCAAGAAAAGTAAAAATGCCCCCGCCAACCCAAAGCAAAAGAATGACACCAAAATAAGGAGTGTCTTGAGTGATTGCGTAAGCTTTTTTAAATACCCCTGATCCAATGATCGTACCAACCACCACCGCAATTGCCATCACCGGCCCCAACACCCTAGGCAGGGATCTGAGGTTGGCTGCTGATTCTTGGTTAGCCATCAAAAAATCTCCACAAACTTTTAAGGTAAGCAAAGATTCTAACCCAGATCGAAGTCAATCTCCAAACTAACAAAAAGAAAAGGAACAGCCTTCGAGACTGTTCCTTTTACTGTTTAAAAACTTCTGAGGTTTAATAATCAAGGGTCTAAATCATTATCCAAAGGGGTGGCAGAAGGGAAAACGCCCTTTTCTGGAATGATCTGTGGAACACTTGCAGGATCCTTAACCATGGGTTTAGCGTCCGGTGTTTTTGCTCCATCCATGGGGGCGTAATCAGGGTTGTCTTCTTCAGGGCCCTGATAAGTCTGATAGTAACTTGGAAAAGAACTCGAAGAGTCGTAAGTCACTTCGCTAGGGTAGACGGAATAATAAGGCGTGGAATAATACCCGCCGCCGCCGCCGCCCATAAGCATGCCCAGCCCCAAGCCGAGGCCCAGACCGCCCAAGCCCCAGCCCCAACCGCCATAACCAAACCCACCATAGCCATAACGGCCAAACCCACCGTAGCCACCATAACCATAATGTCCGTAACCGCCATAGCCGCCCCGCCCGTAGCCACCATGAAAATTGTTGTAGCTATAGTGGTTGCCGTTGTTACGGTTACCGTTGAAATTATTATGATTATGATTTCCGTTTGCGTTAGCAGAGTGGGTACCATTAGCGCCGAAGTTAGCTCTCCCGTTAGCGCCAGTATGGTTATTTTGGCCATGATCGGAATGGTTTGCAGCATTTGGAGAATGGGCACCGCCATTACGATTTTCAGAATGCCCAGGATGCGAAGCATTGGTATGAGCACCAGCACCAGCGCCTGCTCCACCAGGATGAGCACCTGCGCCTGCGCCACCTGGGCGAGCGCCAGCACCTGCACCTGCGCCACCACCTGAAGGATGATAGCCACCGCCACCTGCGCCACCACCTGAAGGATGATAGCCGCCACCGCCTGCAGATGAAGGGTGAGGACCGCCACCTGAAGAGTGGGCACCGCCACCGCCACCCGAAGGATGGCCACCGCCGCCGCCGCCACCGCCACCACCCTTGGCAAACACACAAAGGTTAAAGGAAGAAAGCATCGCAAGCGAAAGAGCTGATTTAAAAAATAAAGTCGAAGTTTTCATAGTGTGATCTCCTAAATAATAATTAGTCATTGTCAGGTTTTGGAAGGGAGTCGAGAGCTATCTTTGCAGCCTGACTAACCCCGAGATCATCGCTCTTGGTAGCTTCTTTGAGAGCATTAAGAACGGTGGGCCCTGCAAACCCAATTGAACCAAGTGCATGAGCGCATTCTTCCCGAACGCCAATATAAGTATCCGATTTAAGTGCTTCAACAATGGTGATGACAGCAGGCCTTGCCCCAGCGCCGATTTCATTAAGTGCATAAGCAGCTGCAAGCCGGATATGATCATTCTTGTCGTTGCTTAAAATGTCACCAAGCGCAGTGGAAAGGGCTGCTGCTGCTGGGCCCATTACACTGACCGCATCGATTGCATCCTTGCGAATTTCAGCAGAAGGATGTTTAAAGAACTTAGCCAATTCAGGAAGCGCAGCTTTGGCATCAGGTCCGATTTCTCCCAATGCATAAATGCATTCGCGAACAACTTCTTGATCGGGATCACTCAATGCATCAGTAAGAGCAGAAACTGCAGCCCGGGCATCACGGCCGATTTCAGCCAGCGCATAAGCCGCTGCATATCGCATTTCAGGATTCTCTTCCTTCAAAGCCTTTGCAATCGCAGGAACAGCACTGCGTGAAGATGAACCAAGCTTGCCCAACGATGCGATCGCTGCCTGCCTGACCATTTCTTCTTTATCATCCAAAGCCTTGGTCAAGCCACCAATTGCAGAACGCGAAGCCAACCCAAGCATGCCCAATGCAGTTGCAGTTTGCGCACGCAATGTTGCATCGGTATCTGCCAATAAAGCCGACATATCAATAATAGCTGGGCCTGCATTTGCCCCAAGCTTGCCCAACCCCTGCACCGCAGTCTGCCGGACGATAAGATCTTCATCCTTAAGCATGGCTTGCAAAGTGGGAACGGTTTCTTTTGCGGAAGCCCCAATTGCTGCAAGTGCTGCAGCTACGGAAACGCGCAAGCCTGTATCTTTATCAGCAACAGCTTCAGCAAGTGCGGAAGCCGACTGCCTAGCTAACGGCCCCATCGTACTTAATGCAAAAGCAGCAGCACGCTTCACGCGTACATCGCTGGTTTTAAAAGCTTCGGTAAGCGCTGGAATAGCAGCCCTTGCTGCAGGGCCCATATTTCCCAAGGCGATGGCAACTGATCTACGAACGTTTTGGTCAGTATCCTTCAAAGCGGTAATAAGTTCAGGGACTGCAGCTCGCGCAGTGGGCCCCATACGCCCTAGAGAATAAGCCGCACCTTTACGGGTTGCAGCATCAGGACTTTTCAATTTCGAGGTTAAATCTTCAACCTGAGCAAAGCCCATGGTGGAAAAAATAAGCGTTGCAAATAACGCCATCAATGCAGACTTCGAGTACGCAAACATGAGTAATTCCTTTAGATGTCACAAAGTTCCCAATAACTAAATAACATTATATCCATAGCACGATACCAGACGGTAAAAAATTGTTCACTTAGTTAAAAACTTCACAAAAACGCAAGGAAGTGACTCATTGCGATATCTTTTCAAGGGCATACATTGATTTGCACATTTATTTTCAAGTTCATCCTTGCATCCATGCCGTTCCTCTTCTACTTTGTTTCCAACAACATGACATGGAGCTTTTATGAACAAAATTGATCTGGTTGGAAGAACAGCAGTAGTAACCGGTGGCGTTCGAGGAATCGGGTTGGCCATTGCAGAAAGACTACTTGCAAGTGGTGCCAATGTCTGCGTCTGGGATCGCGACCTCGCAGCCCTGGATCAGGTAGTGCCAGAGTTGATGAAACTAGGCAAGGCCCATGGCGCCCAAGTAGATATCACCCGCGCAGAATCTGTAGAACATGGCGTAAAATCTGCGATCAACAGCTTCGGGAAAATCGATATTCTAGTCAACAACGCTGGCATTGCAGGCTCGACCAGAAAACTATGGGAACTCCCGCCCGATGAATGGCGTCAAGTAATCGAAATCGATCTTATTGGTGTCTACCTCTGCTGCAGAGCAGTGGTTCCCCACATGATCGAAAACAAATATGGCAGAATAGTGAACATTGCAAGCATTGCAGGTAAGGAAGGAAACCCCAACGCAAGCCATTACAGTGCAGCCAAAGCTGGTGTAATCGCCCTGACAAAATCCTTGGGCAAAGAACTGGCACAACTTGGGATACTAGTGAATTGCATCACCCCCGCAGTGATAGAGACCGATATTTTGAAGCAAGTAACGCAACAGCATATCGACTATATGCTTTCAAAAATCCCGATGGGAAGATTCGGGAAAAAAGAAGAAGCAGCAGCGATGGCAGCTTGGCTATGCTCGGAAGATTGCTCGTTTACCACTGGATCAACATTCGATCTTTCAGGCGGCCGTGCAACCTATTAATCCCACTCGCCCAAGTACCAGCGCTTCTTGTACACCTGCCCATAGCTAACGCCAAAGCGTTTGATTGCGGTATCACGAATAATTTGTGCGGCCTCTTCAGGGGAATCCGTGACAATGAGTTTGTCTAGATCTTCCGGATCAATCGTTTGTTCTTTCAGCAAGGTGTTTCTGATGAAATCCAACAGCGGATTCCAATACTCCTTGCCCATGAAAACCATTGGGAAATCTTTGATCTTGCCTGTTTGAATAAGTGTCAAACATTCAAACACTTCATCCATGGTTCCAAACCCGCCAGGCATCGCAACAAAAGCGTATGAGTATTTAACCAGCATCAACTTGCGAATAAAAAAGTATCTGAAGGTAACAAACTTATCTAGGTAGGGGTTATGTTTTTGCTCCATGGGCAAGGCGATGTTACAGCCGATGGAAGGGCCATCAACATCCTTGGCGCCCCGATTGGCAGCCTCCATAATGCCCGGCCCACCCCCGGTCATGACAGTAAAGCCAACTTTGGAAAGTTCCTTGCCCGTTTCGCGTGCAAGTTTGTAATAAGGATGATCTTCAGGAAAGCGCGCAGAACCAAAAACCGTTACGCAAGGCCCCACAAAGTGTAGAGTTCGAAAACCACTCATCAACTCCAAAAACATTTTGAAAGCACGCCAAAGTTCATACCCACGCCTCTGAGGCCCTTGAAGAAATTTCGAGGTTTCAGGTGCGGCAGATGCAGCATCTTTACCCCAACGAAAAGGATTTAGCTGCATGATGCTAGAACGCGATTTTTTAGGGCTATCGATTGTCATGATGAAAAATCTCTGAATAACAAGAAGGCCTAATGTAATAATACGCTGTAGGTAAAAGAGCAGGATGCTAATTAAAGTAGAAATACGGCTTTAAAGAAGAAAAGCCGAAGGATTCTAAAGCATAACCGGCATTTAAAGAAGGAAAAGAGTTAACTCTTACCCGACTTGGGTAAATTCTGCCTGCCTTTTTTCTTCTCGGGAGTTGGAGGACTGATTTGGGCTAAAGAGAATCGTTTGGGCGAAAAATCACATAAGGGGATACTGCCCCCTGTTTCTGAAAGTATTTCTGCCAGGGTGGTAGAACCAAAGGCCTTCTCAACAGATGCAAGTGCATTATCAAGGCGCCTATGTAATGGACACAAATTCACCCCATGCGAAGCAAGATCCATAGGGCAGGTTTTGATTCGCTTCACAGGATCAACAGCGTTGATAACTTCCAGAAGGGTTAATTTTTCAGGTTCAATGTTAAGGGTAATGCCGCCTCCCAAGCCTCGCTGGGAATTTAAAATCTTAGCTTTAACCAAACCTTGAAGCACCTTTGCCATGTAAGGCCTAGGTACTTTGGTTCCCAAAGCAATGTCTTCGCATATACCTGGATTTGGTGCCCTATGAGCTAGAAATACCACTGCTCTAAGAGCGTATTCAACCGTTTGCGAAAACATTAAATTATGACCTCAATAATCATTAAAATCTATTATTGGATAAGATAGTCTTATTCTAATCTGAATACAACCTTAAGATTCCCTTTTTACCAGAAAAGTTAGATTTGCCTAGGACAACTGATTTTAGATTAAGTCAAAATATCATTAAGCACATTACCATGCACATCGGTGAGCCTGAAATCACGGCCCTGAAACTTAAACGCCAATTTTTTATGATCGATGCCCATCAAATGCAACATCGTCGCATGAATGTCATGAACAGCCACAGGCTTTTCAACAGCACTGTAACCAAACTCATCGGTGTTGCCATAAGTCATACCACCCTTGATTCCACCACCCGCCATCCACATCGAAAAACCCTTGATATGGTGATCTCTGCCATTGCCCTGCGCCATGGGGGTGCGCCCGAATTCCGTACCAAAAACAATAAGTGTTTCATCAAGCATACCACGCTGTTTCAAATCTTCGATAAGGGCAGCAGCGCCACGATCAACTTCCTTGGCAGTACCAAGGGAATGATCTTTTACAGAGCCGTGATGATCCCAATCCCGATGATAAAGCTGAATGAACCGAACGCCCCGCTCTGCCAACCTTCGAGCCAAAAGGCAATTACTAGCAAACGAGCCATCGCCTGGATTTGCCCCATAAGACTCCAATACTTTTTTAGGCTCTTTCGAAACATCCATGAGTTCAGGAACACTAGCCTGCATACGAAACGCAAGTTCGTACTGGGCGATGCGAGCTTCGATTTCAGGATCTGCAACCACTTCGTTTTCAAGTTTATCAAGCGCCTGAACCGACTTGATCAATTCCGATTGCCTTGCATCATCAACGCCCTTGGGGTTGCGAATATAAAGTACGGGTTCGCCTGTACCACGAAATTGCACCCCCTGAAACTTGCTAGGTAAAAACCCAGAATGCCATTGCCTAGCTGCAATGGGCTGACTCTGCCCAAACTTGCCCGTAGAAACCATGACCACAAAACCGGGCAAGTTTTCCGTATCGCTTCCCAGCCCATACCAAAGCCATGACCCCATCGAAGGCTTCCCGGGAATCATCGTGCCGGTATTCATGAATGCATGCGCGGGATCATGATTGATCGCTTCGGTATACATCGATCGAATAATGCACATCTGATCCGCAGCACGTGCCCCCAACTCCGGAAAAATCGAACTGAACTCAATACCACTTTTCCCATACTTCGCAAACGGGTGCTGCGGCCCGAAACAATTTAACTTAGCGCCCTGCAACTGAGCAATCTGCTGACCCTTGGTAACTGATTCAGGCATGGGTTGGCCATGCATTTTCGCAAGCGTGGGCTTAGGGTCCCAAGTTTCCAAATGCGTCATACCCCCCGCCATATATAGGTAAATCACCCTTTTTACTTTAGGGTTATGATGCAGAGGATTGACCACGCCTTTATACCCGCCCGAGGCTGCGCCCTGCGCTTGGTTACCCTGCAAAAGGGAAGCCAGCGCCATTGCACCAAGGCCCCCAGTGGATTGCTTTAAAAAGGCTCTGCGTTTAAAAAAGTTGTTATTCATGGGAAGTATTCCTAATTGCGTGTGATGGTTTCATGGAGGTTGAAAAGTGCACGGGCAACACCGCCCCAGGCTGCGAGTTCCTCTTCAGGAAACTCCTTGCTTGCGGGCTTATCCCCAACACTCAGAAATTCTTTTGCAGCTTTGGAATCTTTCGCAAGCGACT
>CAJCCR010000075.1 GCA_903960945.1 uncultured Planctomycetaceae bacterium | reverse complement strand
CAAGATTTTGTCATCGAAAAACCGGAGCACTCGCCACATTATCAATATCACCTTCATAACCCTGAAGATGCTAAATCATTTCGTAGAGCCGTTTATCGCTTTCTTGTTCGCTCTCAGCAACAACCCTTCATGACTACCCTTGATTGCGCAGATCCCTCCTTATTGGTGGATAAACGCAATGAAAGCCTTTCCGCATTGCAGGCACTCGTGCTATTGAATAATGGTTTCATGCTGGTGCAATCCAAGGAGTTTGCAAAAAGATTAGAGCGTGATTTTCCCAAACAGCAACAAGTTGAAAATGCTTTTCTGATTGCTCTTGGGCGCAGACCCACCCAATCTGAACTTGAATCTTTGACCGCCTTGGCAGCTCAATATTCTCTCGCAGATTTGGCCCGTGTGCTTTTCAATCTTAATGAGTTTTCCTTCGTTGATTAAACCGGACGCCCTATGAACTTCAATAATAATAACCCGAACCTTTATAATCCCGGCATGAACAGACGCGAGATGCTTTGGAATACCGGTGGAGGATTGGGCGGCATTGCTCTTGCAAGCTTGCTGGGAAATCAATCCGCATTTGGTGATTCGCTTAATGAAGGAGGCGTTGGCGGGCTTCAGGGGCTTCCTCATCACCCGCCCAAGGCCAAGCGGGTCATCCAGCTTTTCATGGCGGGCGCTGCTAGCCATGTTGATCTTTTCGATTACAAACCTGAACTCATCAAGCAGCATGGTAAGAGTTCCGACTTTGGCGAGAAAGTCGAAGCGTTTCAAAATGGGCTCGGCCCATGGCTTAAACCCGTTTGGGATTTTAAACCCTATGGCAAATCCGGGAAGATGCTTAGCGATACTGTCTCGCCTTTGGGCGATGTAGTTGATGATATCGCCTTTGTTCACAACATGGTTGGCAAGACTGGCATCCATAGCCAGTCTACTTATCTGCAAGCCACGGGTTTTCAGAACCCTGGCTTTCCTGGTATGGGCTGCTGGGTCAGTTATGGCTTGGGTAGCATGAATCAAAACCTTCCCACCTTTGTGGTGCTTCCAGATCATCGTGGCTTTGCAAGCAACGGCCCCAAGAATTGGGATAGTGCTTTTCTTCCTTCGCAACATCAAGGAACGATTCTTAAACCGGGTGCCCCAAACCCTATCGAAGATCTTTTCCCTGCGCCTCAAGGCAACTTTATTTCCAAGGCCAGCGCCAACGCTTCCTTTGATATCCTTGGTAAACTCAACCGCGAGCATTTGCAATCCAGGGAAGGCGATAGCAGGCTTAATGCCCGCATTCAAAGCTATGAGCTCGCTGCGAGAATGCAGCTTGCTGCACCCGAAGCTATGGATATTTCGAAAGAGCCCGCTTACATCCGCAAGCTTTATGGCCTTGATCATAATGTTCAAACCTTCGATAAGGAAATCAATGCCATCGAAGAGATTGATCATTTCTCGCGCAAGTGTCTGGTAGCTCGAAGATTGTTAGAGCGTGGCGTTCGCTTTGTGCAAATCTGGTCGGGTTGCGATAATGGTTTCCCGAGGCGCAATTGGGATAGCCATGAAGATATCGAACGCGATCATGGCCCACTTGCAATGGGCATGGCTAGGGGCTCTGCTGCACTTATCTTAGATCTAAAACAGCGTGGCCTTCTTGATGATACTATCATTCTT
>CAJCCR010000074.1 GCA_903960945.1 uncultured Planctomycetaceae bacterium | reverse complement strand
TTTGGGGTGAGTAAAAAGAATGAATTTCGGTTCTAAATGAAAAAAATAAAGCCCCCACCTGTGCCGTTTAGCTCTTTTGAGAACCCGCATTTTAACGTTGGAATCCTCAGTTCTGGTTTACGAATCCCACTACTTGGGCGGGCTTACATGCACCAGAAACCTTTTGGATCCCATCGGGTACTCTTATCGGTTCGCCAAAAGCAAGCTAGGTGACGAACACCGCAGAGGCCTTATTATTATATATAATAGTATAGATTTTCGAAACTGTTATTTTATTTTAGGAGATGCTCATGCCTTTTATCACAATCCTTTTCGCCTTGGATCTAATTATTACTGGAATAGTCGGCTTTGTTGCAACTGGGAAAGAGCACTTCACTGCTTTGATTCCATCCTTTATTGGTACTCTTTTGTTGGTGCTGGGGCTTTTGGCTTTTAATCCGAAATTGCGAAAGCATGTAATGCATGGTGCAGCCATGGTTGCAATTATAGGATTTGTAGCAACGATTTCAGGCGGTTTGACCGACTTGCCAAAGTTTCTTTCAGGAAATATGAACGATTTGCCTAGGCCCGCAGCATCAATAAGCAAACTTATCACTAATTTGCTTATGCTTCACTTTGTGGTGATTTGCGTTATTTCCTTTATCGAAGTTAGGATGGCAAGAAATAAAGCCTAACCTAGCGCCTGTAAAGCTTAAACATGGGAATCAAATACCCGGACTTTCTCCCAGTTATCTTTATTATTGGCGATGAATTCATTGTGCATGTCGCTGTCTTGGTATACATCATGGTGTTTTACATCATTGAACACCACATGAAGAGCGACATCAAAATTCTGATCATTGACCTCTCGGTTCAGTTCCCGGGCCAAAGTGCCTGCGGAAAAGTATGCAATACCTGCATGCGGTTTCAGGTATTTAGAGCATTCCGCGACCAATTTAGTCGATGCTGCTGCACTATTATCTTTTAACTTGAAAAAAACCATGTGGGCTAATTGTGTAGACATCGTGAAGATTCCTTTTTCTTTTAACTGAATAATAACCATAGATACGCAGTCTAACTTATTAACAAAATCATGTTTAAGTCGAAAATGCAAAACCAATAAGAATTCCTTAAGTGGGCATTATCACGGCAATAAACATGCTGTTGCTTGTAAATTAATAGTATTGAGTTTGAAAAATATCGTCTTTTTAGCATAATTATAGCTTACAACCATTGCCTCGCAACCTGCATTATGCCTATAAACGCATGATATAATTGTGTCGCTTGGTTTTACTGGAATATGTAATTAATGCCGGGGAATCTGATTTAAATGGCAATTTTGTTACAAATAAAAAGTGCTTGTAAAGGTTACGGGGAACAAATCTTACTGGATGAGGCTGATGCTTCCATCTCTGATAATGTCAAAGTTGGGTTCATTGGTCGTAATGGCGCAGGAAAAAGCACATTACTCCGTATTCTTTTGGGTGAAGAAGAATTAGACAATGGTGAAGTGGTTCGCCATCCAAATCTTCGTCTGGGTTATCTCAGGCAGCACGATCCATTTGTGCAAGGCGAAACCGCAATGGATTTCTTGCTGCGAGAAAGCGGGCAGCCCTCGTGGAAATGCGGAGAAGTTGCTGGTCAGTTTGAATTAAAAGGTTCCTATCTTGATGGGCCGATTTCTGCGCTTTCGGGTGGTTGGCAAACTAGAGTTAAGCTTGCAAGTTTGTTGTTAATGGAACCAAATTTGCTTTTGCTTGACGAACCAACGAACTTCTTGGACTTACGCACCCAGATTCTTTTAGAGCATTTTTTAGTTAACTATAAAGCAGCCTGCCTAATTGTTTCCCATGATCGAACTTTTCTCGGTGCAACCTGTGATCATACCTTAGATCTTTCCATGGGGAAACTTACGGCCTTCCCAGGTAAGGTTGATGCATACTTAGAGTTTCTCCAAGAAAAAAAGATGCACGAAGAGCGATCGAATCAAGCCGTGCTTGCGAAAATGAAACACTTGGAAGAATTTATTGCAAAAAACAAGGCTCGTGCCAGTACAGCAACTTTGGCGAAATCCAAGGAAAAGCAACTCGGACGCCTGGAACTTACCAAAATCGAATCCTCTCAGCCCGTTGCTAGAATTCGCCCACCCCGAATTAGCCCTCGCAAAGGCCCTGCTTTACGATGCAAAAATCTTAGCATTGGCTATCCCGATCGAACCATTGCATCCGATGTTAATATTGAAATTGACCACGGCATGCGCGTTGCAATTGTTGGGGATAACGGGCAGGGAAAAACCACTTTCCTGCGTACCTTGGTTGATTCACTAAAGCCCGTTACGGGTGAAGTCCGATGGGGCCATGGGTGTTCGATTGGTGTTTATGCGCAACATGTTTACACCAGTCTTTCAGAAAAACAAACTGTTTTGGAATACCTTTACCAGAATGCCGCCAAGGGTAAAAAAGATCAGGACATCCTAGAAGTTGCTGGTTCGTTTTTATTCAGGGGTATGCATGTTAAAAAGCCGGTTTCTGTTCTCTCTGGTGGTGAACGTGCCAGGCTTTGCCTTGCGGGATTAATGTTGAGCGACTTGAACATCCTGATTCTTGATGAACCAGGAAATCACTTGGATGTTGATACGGTTGAATCCCTTGCAGATGCTTTAACCAATTACGAAGGAACAGTAATTTTTACGAGCCATGATAGGCATTTCACCAAAACAGTTGCTACCAGCATCATCGAGGTTCGCGATAGTCGAGTGACTATTTACAGCGGGCAATATGATAATTATCTTTATAAAGTGAATAAGGAAATTGAAGCGGGCGAAAGAGAATTGGCTTCACAGAAGACTAAACTTCCTCAGGCGGTTGCCAAACCTGTGAAGCCTGAAGTTGCAGTTCCGAAAAATGTTGATAGGGATCCTGCCAAGGAAATTAAGCTGGTTGAAAAGAGTATCGCACAACTTGATTCCCAGAAGCGAACCCTTAATGCACAGTTACCCAAGGTAACCGACATCGAGGAATTGGATCGGTTGGAAAAAGAGTTGGCTCAGGTAACCGAAAAATTATCCGCTGCAGAGGATCTTTGGAGCCAGTTGAACGACGAGATTCAGGAACTCTAGGCTTTTTCTAAGTATTTAGCTGTAAACTGTTTCTGTTGGCGAATTCGCTGTCATCGTTTTGGGATTTTTAACATTCGTTGCGATTCTCAAAACTTTGCAAATTGATATCACCCACCCCGTTGCATCAATTTCCCACCAGCGGTGCCCATGGTAGGCAGCAGCGGGCTGTGCATGATGGTTGTTATGCCAACCCTCGCCGAAGGTGACCAATGCGACCCACCACAAGTTACGCGATTGATCGGATGTACTGTAATTTCGATAGCCCCAAATATGTGTCGCGGAATTGATTAGCCAAGTCATATGCCAGACCATTGCAGTTCTTAAACAAAAACCCCACAAGAAGCATGAAAGTCCGCCAAAGCCAAGAAGTGCTGCGCCTAGCAGTATATTCCAAAAGATATAAGTGCGGTTGAAGAATACACAACAGCGGTCTTGAAGTAAATCTGGGGTGTATTTTGCGATTAGAAGTTCATGAGTTTGTTTATTACGGCGAGGTATTAGCCATAAAAAATGTGACCACAAACTGCCATCAAGTGGGGAATGAGGGTCTCCCTGTTGGTCGGATCGTGCATGATGAATTCGATGGCTCATGGCCCAATCGAGTGGCCTGCCTTGCAATGCTAATGCACCTGCTAGGTGGGCAAACCATTTAGCGATGGCGTTAAGTTTGAAACCACGGTGGGTAAGCATACGGTGGTAGCAAAAAGTGATACCTATGCAGCCTGTGTAGCAATAGAGTGCGATCAAGCATGCTAGGCCTTGCCAAGAAAAGTAAAAAGGAGCAATCAATGCACCTATGTGGATTAATAAAATTGCTCCAAAAGTGGGCCAATGAACTGGTCTGTTGAGGATTTTTACTTCAAAATATGAGGTTTCAATGTCCGAAGGCGAATCTGTGACGATTACATTCATCTTTTTACCTGGTGCCTTTTGGACTGAAATTGGTTTGCATTGCTTATAAACATTAGACCAAGGTATGGGAGTCTGGTGGGCAGGTCAACTAGAGTTTGGCTTTTGTGATATTAAAGTACCTATATTTCTAAGTTTCTAAGCTGGAGAGGTTTAAACCTAGCTATTCAATTAGGGGCTTGGGTTTAAGTAGAGTATTGGTGCAACCCGCTTGATTAAAGCTGATTTTAAGTGGAAAAGGAAATTACAGGGTACCAACAGACTTCAAACTACCGAATGCCGCCGCGAGAGACAATTCGATGTCTGGTCACAACCACGGGTTCTAAACTGTAAGGTTTCGATCAGAGAGTAAGATACCGAGACTTCGACTAGTCGAGTTTTCCTGAGCAATTTCGCTGCGAAGCGCATTCTATAAGCTTCGGCAGATTTAGATGTAGAGGACCCGTCATTGTTGATGAATCTTGGTTCGGAACAGTAGATTGACCGCAGTCCAAAGAGGGGGTAAGCTGTAATTTGCGTCTTACCGGGTGAAGTGATTTCCGAAAGCTGATAACGGGGGTAAGCTAACGGCTAGCCTCCTGCGAAGTTCAGATTCGTAAGTCACCAGAAACCAAAGTTCGAAATATTCTATCTGTCTTAAAGCCGGTAGAGGTAAATTTTCTTATTGGCGTTGATCTGGGCAAGATCAGTCCAAAAAAATGCCACAGTATCAGGAATGGCCTTGGATGCTTTAGAGTTAGCTGACGTTGAAACTGTGCTTTGATCCATGCATCAACGCAGAAGAAGGAGACTCTGTGTGATTTATAAACGACTGCTTATCGCTTTGGTTTCGTGCTTGTCGCTCATGGCGACTTTGGCTTTTTTGCACTCAGGCACTTCGACCTTGCAGTCTGCCGAAAAAAAGCCGGAAGCAAAACTTGCTGATGCAGACATTAAGACATTTGAATCTGTCATCAAGCCGTTTCTCGATACCCATTGCACTTCCTGCCATGGTTCAACAAAATCCAAAGGCGATGTAACACTCAACAATATTAGTGCGAAACTAGCCATTGGAAAAGACTTAGATCTATGGAATTTAGTACTCAAGCAGGTGGTTTTGTCTGAAATGCCTCCCTCGAAGGAAAAACAACCCTCGGCGAGTGATGTTAGCAAGGTGATTGATTGGATCAATGCCGAACTTAACAAATCAGGCAATGCCTCGAGTCTCTATCAAAAACTTGAACATCCAGACTATGGCAATTTAGTGAACCATGAGAAGTTGTTTAGCGGGGAGATCAAAACGAAGCCGTTTTCCCCAGCTCGCTTATGGAGAACAAGCCCAAATGTGTTCGATAATATTAAGTCCAACTACGGTGGCGATGCGAGAAGTATCAGGCAACCATTTCTTGTGGAAGACAGGAAAGGCATTAAGGAATATGCAAACCTCTTATTTGCGGATTCGGCGGTGGTCGATGTCTTGCTTGTAAATGCAGGATATTGTGCAGATCAGCTCATTCAAAAAGGGCAAATCTATAA
>CAJCCR010000073.1 GCA_903960945.1 uncultured Planctomycetaceae bacterium | reverse complement strand
TAGATCTACATGCCTGCGCGAATGATGCCTAAAAACTGATCAGCTTTGACTCGCAGAGGTTGTGCACTCTGCGAGAAGCTTCTGGTTAAAATAGATTTACATGCCTGCGCGAATGATGCCTAAAAACTGATCAGCTTTGAGGCTGGCGCCGCCTATCAAACCACCATCAACATCGGGTTGGCTTAAAAGGCTTGCTGCGTTATCAGGTTTTACGCTACCACCATATTGAATGACCATTTGTGCTGCAGCTTCAGCGCCATGATGCTTGGCAATCCAACTGCGAATAAATGCATGGGCATCTTGTGCTTGCTGAGGCGTGGCGTTATGGCCTGTACCGATGGCCCAAACGGGTTCATAGGCCAAAACCAATGATTTTAAACAGGTTGCATTAACACCAGCGAGGCTGCCATCGAGTTGATTTTTGAGGATCTCATTGGTTTTATTAGCTTGGCGCTCATCGAGTGATTCGCCAATGCAAAGAATAACATGCAGGCCTACATTTAAAGCGGCATGAACCTTTTTATTGACTGCGATGTCGCATTCCCCCATTTTGTGTCTGCGTTCGCTATGGCCTAGGATTACATACTTACAGCCAATGTCGAGAAGCATTGAGGGGCTGATTTCGCCAGTGAAAGCACCTTCTTTTTCGTGGTAACAATTTTGTGCGCCCAGTGCGATATGGGTTCCTTTTAGAACTTCCCCTACGGTTTGAAGGTAGGTGAAAGGGGGGCAGAGAGCGACATTAACTTGATGGTTTCCTGCCATGAGTGCAACCACTTCTTGAGCCAGTTTTTTTGCGGTGGCATGGTCGGTGAACATCTTCCAGTTGCCTGCAACAAATTTCTTACGCATGTTTAGTCCGACTTTCTAAATGAGGTTAATACTTGAAGTTATATTAAAGAAAAAAACCCTTATTTGCCAGCATCTTAAGCAATAATCGACAAAATATTAGTTCCTTTCAGGAACTAATCCGTGGCGAATAAACAATTCATTGAAAGAAGTTACTGGTTTTTAGCCAGAGATTTGTGCGATGGGATAAGATCCCAGCACAGTTACTTCAGTACATTCATCATTAAATGCTTTTAGCATTTTGCTGATTTTCGGGTCATCGATATGGCCTTCGAAATCTGCAAAGAAGATGTATTCGTTTTTTGCAATTCGTGAAGGGAAAGATTCAATCCAAGCCAAGTTCACTTTGTTGGACTTGAATACAGCAATGGCATCTGCAAGCGAGCCTGGGCTGTGTGGGATGCGGAACATGAGAGTGGTTTTATCGTTGCCAGTCTTGGCGGTTTTCTGATGCCCAATGACTGCAAACCGGGTTTCGTTGTCTGCGGAATCTTGAATATCTTCAAACAAAATGCGTAAGCCATAGCGAACAGCAGCCTGCCTGCTAGCAACAGCGGCGGCACCTGGTTCGCGTTGGGCTAATTCTGCAGCAGTGGTGGTGCTTGAAACTTCGGTAAGCAAAGCGTGCGGGGTGTTTTTACCAAGCCAGTTTCGGCATTGCGAGATTGCTTGGGGCTTACTGTAAACCCTGCGGATATCTTTTGCTTCGCATTTTGCCATCAGGTTATGATGGATTTGTAATCTGATTTCAGAGCAGATAATCATTTGGGGCATGCGCATGAACATATCAAGGGTGTCAGCAATTCGCCCATCGGTGGAGTTTTCAACGGAACAACACCAAAATCGGCATGGCCGCGGTTTACTTCTTCGAATACTGCGGTGATACTGCCAACGGGAACGAATTCGACAGCCTGGCCAAAGCGTTCGATGGCGGCAAGATGGCTGTAGCTGTATTCTGGCCCGAGGTAGGTAACTTTGAGGAGTTTCTGTAATGCTCTGGAACCACTCATGATTTCGCGGAAAACTGCACGAACGGTATTTACATCAAGGGCGTTCGGGTATTTCGAATGGGCTTCTAAAACATTGGCGAGCACTTCTTCTTCGCGGGCAGGGGAGAATATATCTTCCCCATTCTCCATTTTAATTTTCCCAACTTCACCTGCTGCGGAGGCTCGGTCGTTTATTAGTTTTAGGATTTGCAAATCGAGTTTATCAATTTGATTGCGAACACTTTTGACAAGTGCTTGCGCTTTGGCAGGGTTGGGAGGAGTGACCGCTTCGATTTTTCGCGCCATGATAAGTCTCGTTTGGGAATACTTTTTTGCGAAAAGTTTGGTTAATGTATGGGTGCCGTCGCTCAGTGTCAATGAAGTAATCTCGGAACCCTCAACAAAAGGGTCTTCGCATCAGTTTACCACATTGCCTATGTTTTTTAAAGCCCTTAAATTAACAAATTAAAGAGATTTTGTTAGTGTTCAAAAGGGCAGTATCGGGTCGTACTGCCAAATTGGCGGGCGAGGTGAAAGTTCGGCCTTTTTTTGGCTTCCTCCTCCATACTAAAATATTTTTCGTAATCGTTTTATCTCTTTTCTAATATTAGACTTACGGTTGATTCGGGATGTTTCTTCGATTCTGGCATGGCAGTTGCTCAATTATCTTTATTAAAATTCTGCCTATACTAATTAAGATTCGATTGTCCTGTTTTTTAAGTGTAGGTGAATTTTGGTGCCATTACTTTGTGTAAAATGGCAATATTTGCAAATAACTGTTTGGCTTGAGCGAATAATTTACTGACTATCTTACATTTTCGAGCTATTTTGCCCGAATCTTTTCTTGGAGTACTGAGATGGCTGAAGAAAAAATTATCGGTATTGATCTAGGAACCACCAATTCCGTCGTTGCGGTTATGGAAGGTGGCGAAGTGAAAGTCATTGCTAATCAGGAAGGCAATCGCATTACCCCCAGCGTGGTTGCATTCACGGATAAGGGCGACCGATTAGTTGGCGATCCTGCCAAGCGTCAGGCGGTTACTAATCCCCGCAGAACTGTATATTCCATTAAGCGCTTTATGGGTCGTAGGGTAAGTGAAGTTAAGGGCGAAGAAAAGTTGGTTCCCTACAAGGTTTTAGGCGGCCCCGAAGAAACTGCAAAAGTAGACATCGATGGCAAGTCTTACACCCCTCCCGAAATTTCTGCGATGATTCTGCGCAAGCTTAAAGAATCCGCAGAGAACTATCTCGGCCACACGGTTCGTAAGGCTGTTATTACAGTTCCTGCTTACTTTAATGATGCTCAAAGGCAATCCACCATCGAAGCGGCTCAGATTGCCGGTTTCGATACCGAATGGGAAATCGAAGATCCCGTGACCGGAAACAAATCCCGTCAGCGCATGCGCATCATCAATGAGCCTACCGCTGCTTCCCTTGCTTATGGCATGGATAAGAAGGCCAACGAAAAGATTGCGGTATTCGATCTTGGGGGTGGTACCTTCGATATTTCCATCCTCGATGTAGGCGATGGTATTTTCAAAGTTGAATCTACCAATGGTGATACTCATCTTGGTGGTGACGATTTTGACCAGGTAGTCATCGATCACATCGCAGAAGAATTCAAGAAAGAAAATGGCATCGATCTGCGTAAGGATCAGATGGCATTGCAACGCCTCAAAGAAGCTGCAGAGCGTGCCAAGAAAGATCTTTCTCAGCAGACTACCACTGATATCAATCTGCCATTTATTACTGCAGATGCTACAGGGCCTAAGCATTTACAGATGGCTATGACACGAGCCAAGTTTGAGCAATTGGTTGATCCTTTGATCGAAAAATGTCGTGGTCCTGTGGTTCGTGCCCTTGCTGACGCCAAGATGAAACCATCTGATATTGATGAAGTTGTCATGGTGGGCGGGATGACACGCATGCCTAAGATTCAGTGGTTGGTCAAGGATATCTTCGGCAAAGAAGGCCATCGTGGTGTGAACCCAGACGAAGTGGTTGCAATCGGTGCTGCTATTCAAGGCGCGCAACTTCTTCTAGGCAGCAAATCAGAATTGTTGCTGGTGGATGTGACCCCTCTTTCGCTGGGTATTGAAACTTTGGGTGGCAGGTTGACTCGCTTGATCGAGCGCAATACTTCCATCCCTTCCGAAAAGAAACAGATATTCTCGACCGCTGCAGATGGCCAGACTGCGGTTACCATCTCTGTTTATCAGGGTGAAAGTGAAATTGCCAAGAGCGTAGGCAATCGCATGCTTGGTGAATTCAACCTCGAGGGCATTGCTCCTGCAGCCCGTGGCGAACCACAGATCGAAGTTACTTTTGCTTTGGATACCAACGGCATTCTCAAAGTCACCGCCAAGGATCTTGGTACTGGCAAAGAGGCCAAAGTTGAAATCAAGGGCTCGAGCGGTATCAGCAAAGAAGAAGTCGACAGGATGCGTAAGGATGCCGAGTTGCATGCTGATGAAGATAAGCGCAAGCTGGAAATCATCAACGCGCGTAACGAAGCGGACAACACCGTCTTTCAGATTGAAAAGCAGCTTAAAGAGCATGGATCGAAATTGTCCGATTCCACCAAAACGGTGGTTCAGGGCGCTATCGATCGGGTCAAGGAATCTTGCAAGGGCGAAGACGCTCAGGCAATGAAGCAAGCTACTTCCGATTTGATCACTGCTTCACAAGAGTTGGCCAAGCATATGTCGGGTGGCCCCGGCGATGCAGGGCAACCTGGCGCTGCACCAGGGCAGGGCGCTGCACCGGGTGGCAAGGGTGGCGATGATGTCATCGATGCCGAGTTTGAAGTGAAGAAGTAATCAGGATTAAATAAAGAAAAGCTCTGGAGAAAACTCCGGAGCTTTTTTTATTGGTTATCGATACCTATTGGAATAAAGCTTAGCCCCCATTTTGCCCAGATTCATTTTAATTAAGCTTTGCACTTGGTGTTCTATATATCCCGCCTTGACCTGCTTTTTCCTTTGTTGTTATAAACCCTAATGAATAGTTAACTTCGTTTAGGCATGGATGTCTGAATAGAAGATAAAGAATAGGGAGTGGTTTCGGATGAAAAAGCCGGACGCCGTACAGCACAGTTGGTTCACTTGGCCAGCCTTTTTGGCCTTGATCATTGCGTTTTCAATGGTGGGATGGGCTATTGCTGTAAACCCCAATGAGCGCACGGTAAAGCCTGGTCCTAGCCCGCAAGATAAAGACGAAATCAACAAGAAAGACGGTAAAATCTGGGTCCTCGATTTCAAATTTAAAGATCCGAGACTGGTCAAAGTCGATATCCCGGGGCGTGGTCAGAAAATCTGCTGGTATCTCTGGTATCAGGTAATTAATAACACGGATAAGCCACGCAGGTTCGTTCCAGATTTCGAAATCCGCACCACGGATACCAACACCGTACATAAAGATCAGATTCTGCCTAAAGTTCAAAAAGCGGTTATTAGGCTGGAAGATCCTACTGCGGACCCAGATGATTCAGATTCTGGCTTCTATAAAATCAAGAATTCCGTAACGATTGCCAAGGATGAAATACCCCCCTCGCAACCCGGTGTGCCCCCTAAAACCGTCACCGGAGTGGCTATTTGGGATGATGTAGACCCCGATGCCAACAGATTTAGCATTTTTATCACCGGATTATCCAACGGGTGGGCTGTAACCGACCCAATACCACCAGATATTGAGCCCGTAGTTCGTCGTAAGACCTTACAGGTCAACTTCAAACGGCTAGGCGACAAGTTCAACCAGAAGAGCGGTGAAATCCAGTTTATTCCGCCTGCTAGCTGGATTTACAGGGCTGCTACCGTCAAAATTCCGCCTCTTGGCATTGCCAATAAAGATGACGCTGGCAAAAAAGAATAATTCTTGTAGAATACTACTTCTAAATCTTCGTGTTCCTTTCCCACCCAAACATGGGTCGGAAAATTTTTTTTGACTGGAGCTATAAACATGGCACATAAAAAAGGTCAGGGGTCTGTAAAGAACGGTCGAGAATCCAATGCACAGCGCCTTGGTATCAAAGTTTTTGGTGGCGGCAGCGTTACCATAGGCTGCATTATTCTTAGGCAGCGCGGTACCAAGTTCCACCCCGGTAAAAATGTTCGCAGGGCCAAGGATGACACCCTTTTCGCCATGGCAGATGGCAAGGTTGTTTTTGATCGCGATGGCCGTCGCGTTAATGTTGTTCCCCCAGTTGCTGTTGCTGCTAACTAAAGCACGCTTCTAATGTTTTCCGCACGCCTGCTGGTTTCTACCAACAGGCGTGTTTTTTTATACCCTCCTTAATTCTCGTTTTATCTCATGCTTTCTTCACCTCCCAACTTCCAAAACTTTTTGAACCTCGATGAGTTTGAAACTGCCGCAAGGCTTTTGCTTTCTTCCATGGCTCATGCGTATTTTTCTGGAGGTGCCTGCGATCAAATCACCCTTCGAGAAAATATCTCATCCTGGAACACCATCAAGCTTTGGCCCAGAATTTTGCAAGGTGTTGCGACCCCCGATTTAAGCACAACCCTCTTTGGCCATTCGGTCGCACTCCCCTTTTTCCCTGCGCCTGTTGCCATGCTTAAACTTGCTCACCCCCAAGGCGAACTCGCAGTGGCAAGAGCCATGAATCAATTAACCCTGCCTTACTTTGCCAGCACCATGGCGACCACATCTCTTGAAGATGTCGCCCAAGAATCCAAAAGTACTACAGCCTATTTTCAGCTCTATTGCTTTAAAGATCTCGCATTAACCAAATCATTGATCCAACGAGCAGAGCAAGCAGGGTTCAAAGGCTTAGTGGTTACCGTAGATGCTCAAAGCTTGGGGAAAAGAGAAGCCGACATCAGGCATGAGTTTCACCTGCCCACACCTCTGAAACTTGAAAACCTTGATAACCAATCCAACCTTGCACTTCATGCTGCGAAAGGTTCAGGGGCAGAGCGTGTTTCCGCGCACTTTGATACCTCGTTGGATTGGAAATCGCTTGAAGCAATCCTTGCCAATACGAAGCTTCCATGGGCGATCAAAGGGGTATTACATCCTGAGGATGCAACCATTGCTGCAAGCCTAGGCGCTAAAGCCATCTTCATTTCTAATCATGGTGGCAGGCAACTCGATGGGGTTCCGACCGCACTTGAGGTACTGCCTCTGTTTGCCAAAGTTCTAAAAGGGAAAACAGAAATCTTTATTGATGGTGGTATTCGCAGAGGCACGGATATTATTAAAGCTATTCTTTTAGGCGCGAATGGTGTGCTTATTGGGAAGCCGATGGTTTGGGCGCTTGCAGTTGGTGGAGAAGCGGGCGTTTTGAAGATGATGCGAATCCTTGAAGATGAGTTGCGTTTGGGAATGTGCTTGCTGGGTTGCTCCTCCCTCAAAAATCTCGATGATCGATATTTGTTTAACCGTTAATGCTTAGTAGGTAAGGTGCTAATTTAAGGATAAAGGGCAATTATGAAAAATTCACTTTTATTTATGATGATCACAATAGTTGCTATTGGCTTTTGCGATAAGGCAACTGCCAAGCCGATCAAAGTTTTCATCCTCGCAGGCCAATCAAACATGGAGGGCGCGGGCGTTATAAAGTCGGAGCCGCAGCGTAACGGTGGTAAAGGCTCGCTGGAATATCTTGTGAAGGATGCAGCAACTGCCAAACAGTTTTCTACCCTTGTTGATTCGTCCAAGAATTGGCGTACTCGGGATGATGTATTTATTAGTTATCTTGATCGCAAGGGCCCCCTCACGGTTGGGTTTGGATCAAAAAAAGAAACAATAGGACCCGAGCTAGGTTTCGGCTGGGT
>CAJCCR010000072.1 GCA_903960945.1 uncultured Planctomycetaceae bacterium | reverse complement strand
AGTAGCGCTCGCATCCATGAATGCGATAGCTTTTTTATCTGAAGCAACTGCGCTGAATTCTGAAAGTACAAAGTTGCCATTACTTGCCCTGCCCGATCCGCCCGCAGGCATCGAGGCATGAGGCAATACCTCAATTTTCATTGCAGTATATGACCCCGTGGGCAGTTTGATATCCAAGGTGTAGGTATCCTTATCCGCTTTTTTACCCGAAGCTAAAATTGATCCATCCTCTGCGATTGCCAGCTTTGCGCCGCCCTTAGAAACCGCCTTCACGGGCTTTAGTACCTGCCATTTAACCGAACTAGTAACCGAGGTTTCCCACTCAACTTGTTGCTTGGCAAGTTCAGGAGTCGATGCTTCCAGTACCTTTTTCAATTCAACTATCTTTGCATCCAGCGAATCTAATTGGCCCTGCTGCTCCTTCGTGGGCAATGCCATGCGTGTTCCAAAATCACTACCACCATACAAACCCTTTTCGGTGATGTCTGCGAAGAATGCTTCCATGCTGTAAAACTCTTTGGTGGTGAATGGATCGAACTTATGATCATGGCATTCCGCACATCCAAGCGTAGTGCCCATCCAAACACCACTAACATTTCGAACCCTTTCAGCAGCATACTTTGCAAGGTACTCGCGATCCTGAACCCCACCCTCTGCACTCATCATGCCCAAACGGTTGTAACCACTCGCAACTTTATTCTCGATGGTTGCATTGGGCAAAAGATCGCCCGCAAGTTGCTCAATCGTAAACTGCGTGAAGGGAATGTTTTTGTTGAAGGATTGAATAACCCAATCGCGATAAGGCCATACGGTAACAACCTGATCACCATGATAGCCAACGCTATCTGCATAGCGCACCAGATCGAGCCAGAAAACAGCCATGCGCTCGCCATAATTAGGCGAAGCCAATAACTGATCCACCAGCGCTTCATAAGCCTTGGAACTATTATCTGCGAGGAAATTCTTTAGTTGTTCAGGAGTGGGGGGCAACCCTGTAAGATCAAAGCAAAGCCTACGAAGCAAGGTGACCTTGTCAGCTTCTGCAGAATGCTTCAGCCCGTTTTCCCGAAGCTTATCAAGAATGAAGTTATCGATGGGATTTTTTACAAACGAAGGATCATCAACTTTGGGGGCCTCTGGTTTCTTTACAGAAAGAAACGCCCAGTGCCCTTCCCAGCCTGCGCCCTCTTCCAGCCAGCGTTTTAACAACGCCTTCTGATTATCGTCCAGCTTCTTGTTACTCTTGGCGGGTGGCATTAATTCATGCGCATCGGTTGAAATAATGCGCTTGTATAATTCGCTTTCCATCGCATTGCCTGCAACAACAGCACTGTTGCCCTTGCGCTTGGATTTAGCACCAGCCTCGGTATCAAGCCTAAGGCCGGCTTTTCTCGAACCAGAATCAGGCCCATGGCACGCATAGCAATTCTCCGAAAGTATCGGCCTGATATCCCTGTTGAACTCGATCTTCTTATCCGCGGCATGCGACTGCGTTGCAATAAGCATCATTACGGGGATTAACAACGGGAGAATAAATTTTTTCATGATGGTTTTCATCTTAGCCAAGGTTTGTAGGCGGGTTCACTTTTTACTACCCTCGGATTGTACACTCTTTTCTGTTTATTGTGGAGTCTTTTTGCCACTCCATAACCCGAATTTTCATATTATTAGCCATGTTGCTATTTCTGGTATCAGCCCTTAGGAATCCCGCAAATGAAAGCCATTCTTCTCGAACAACCCAAAAACTTCAAACTCATCGACACCCCCGAACCTGCCAAGCCTGGCCCAGGCGAAGTTCTTCTCAAAGTTCATCGGGTAGGAATTTGTGGTAGCGATTACAGCGGGTACCTAGGCAAAATGCCCTTCTACAGCTACCCACGTATTCCAGGCCACGAACTAGGTGTCGAAATCGCAGAAGTGGGCGAAGGCGTTACCCACATCAAAGTTGGAGATCGATGCTGCGTCGAGCCCTACATGAATTGCCAGAAATGCCATAGCTGCCTTCGGGGACATACCAACGCTTGCGAATTCAACAAAACTCTAGGCGTTCATGCCGATGGCGGGCTCAGACCTTACTTCGTTCTTCCCGCAAGAAAACTTTTCCCCTCTTCCAAGCTTACGTACGAACAACTCGCTCTGGTAGAAACCCTTGCTATCGGTTGCCATGCTGTTAACAGGGCCAAAACCCAACCTGGTGAAAACGCCCTCATCATCGGTGCTGGACCCATCGGCTTATCCACTCTTGAGTTTGTGAAAATCGCAGGCGCCCGCCCCATCGTCATGGATACCAACGAACAACGGCTCGCTTTTGTCCGTAATACTATGGGCGTTAAAGATACCATCCTTGTCAAAGGCGAAGGCAAGGAACTCGATACCCTCAAAGAAATGACCAATGGTAATCTCGCCCATGTCGTTGTCGACGCCACAGGCAGCAATGTTTCCATGAGCCAGGCTTACAACTTCGTCGCCTATGCTGGCAGGCTTGTTTGGGTTGGTATCACCCTCAACGAAATCAGCTTCACCCAGACTCTGATGCACCGCCATGAAATGACATTCCTCGCCAGCAGGAATGCCCT
>CAJCCR010000071.1 GCA_903960945.1 uncultured Planctomycetaceae bacterium | reverse complement strand
GCAACCATTTCTTGTGGAAGACAGGAAAGGCATTAAGGAATATGCAAACCTCTTATTTGCGGATTCGGCGGTGGTCGATGTCTTGCTTGTAAATGCAGGATATTGTGCAGATCAGCTCATTCAAAAAGGGCAAATCTATAAAGACATCGCTTCGCAAAAAAGTGCACCCACCCGTGATCAACTAGAAGTCGCTGCGTCGCAACATTTCAAAAAGGTTGTCTTTCGCGATCCCACGAAAGAGGAGTTGAAAAATTACATCGCCCTGTTCACAGGATCCGCCAAAGAGGGGATCCATTCGGAAGCTTTAAGAGTCATGCTGATGGCTATCATGATGCATCCCGAATCGGTCTACAGAATTGAAATTGGCCTTGGAGAATCGGATACTTCTGGCCGCCGAATGCTCTCATCCACCGAGCTCGCCTTTGCGATTTCTTATGCAATAACTGATCGTCACCCGGACAGCATTCTGCTTAAGGCCGCCGAATCAGGAAAGTTAAGAACCAAAGACGAAGTACACGCGCAGATCTCTCGGATGCTCGAGGATGAATCTATTGAGAAACCAAGAATACTTCGGTTTTTTCAGGAGTTCTTTGGATACAACCAAGCTCATATTGTTTTTAAGGATGAAGCCCGCTCCGGGGGGTTTAGCTATTACGGGGAAAACTATCCTGTTATCTATGAGCGTGATGCTGATTTTTTTGTGTTAAATATTCTTGAAAAGGACAAAGATGTTTTCAAGCAAATGCTGACATCGGACGAGTACTTTATTCTAAATCGGCAGACCTTCAGAAATACTGTCTTTGATTTTTACGAACAAAATAAGGAAATGATCGACAAGGGCCAGTTAACAGAAGAGAAGTCAAAGGAATTGCTGAAAAGACTGGGCCTGAAAAATTGGAAAGAACTCAACAAAAAATATTATCTACACGGTTTTGACAGGGGCTTTAATGGCAGTCCTGAGGTGATAAAGAAAATGGGGAAAGAGATCCCGACTGAGGGCAGGATCAACAACCGCAACAAAGATAAATCCTATCAGGTCATTAGCCAGGGCATGCATACGCTCTATCAGAAATATCCCATGGCCTATGATCTTAAAGACGGTGAACAGAATTTCCTCCTGCCTCAACCGTACAAAAGACCGAACCGCGCGGGCATGCTCACTCATCCCGCCTGGCTAATTGCACACTCTCTCAATGACATTTCTGACCCCATTCGTCGCGGCAAATGGATCAGGCAACGCTTGTTGGCAGGTGTGGTTCTAGACGTACCCATCACCGTCGATGCCACCATTCCTGAGGACCATCATAAAACCCTAAGAGAGAGGTTGTCCGTCACGGAAGCGAAATCATGTTGGCGTTGTCACGAACAGATGAACCCTTTGGGTTACAGCTTTGAAATATTCGACGACTTCGGACGCTTCCGCACGGAAGAGACTCTCGATAAATTGCCCATGGTGAAAGGCAAATTTCCAAGCAAGCCGGTCGATTCTCGTGGTGTGTTAGCGGGCACAGGTGAAAAAAATGTGGATGGGGATGTTAAAGATGCCTTAGAACTAATCCATAAGATGGCTAATTCGGACAAGGTAAGGCAGTCAATTATTCGACATGTTTTTAGATATTACATGGGTCGAAATGAAATGTTGTCCGACTCGATGACCTTAATCGCCGCCGACAAAGCCTACCTTGAAAGTGGTGGAAGCTTCAAGGTGCTTTTGACTTCTTTACTTACCTCCGACTCCTTCCTTTATCGAAAAACACTTACCAAAGAATAAGGTCCAAATCATGACACAATCGCGTCGCAGCATTCTCAAAGGCATTTCCCTGGGAACCGGTGGGCTTCTCCTAACTCCTTTTTTACGACAGGTGGAATTGCATGCCGAGGGCAATGTTAAAAACTTGCCCAGTCGTTTTGTTTTTGTTGTGAAGAACAGCGGCATTTGGCCTTCGTCTATCACTCCCGAAGAATTCAAGCTTAGCGGAAATAATGCGATCAATTCATCGCTCACTAAGGCTTTACTGCCCCCTTCATTGAAGCCATTAGAGCCATTTCAAAACCAACTTTCCATTGTGCAGGGCCTCTCAGGGAAAATGTGTCGCGGCGGTCACACCAGTAATTTTGGCATGCTCGGCGTTTACATGGTCGGGACTGAATCGAATCCAGGCAACCCATTGCGGGCCACCGCAGATGCAGAATTGGCTAAATTGTATCCGGCGCCCTTTAATCATGTGGGCTTAGCCGTTCGCGCAGATTGGGGTTCAAATGCCTATGGTGGAACCATGTATCCTGGCATCTCGGCTGTGGGCCCTGGTAAAGAACTTCCATTTCAGGGCAGTCCCGATGTAGCCTTCGAACAACTTTTTGGCTCGGCGGTTTCCGCATCGAAACAGGGAGAGAAGCGATTTATACTACAGAAAAACCTTCTCGACTTTATGGTCGAGGATATCAAGAAAGTTGAAAAGGCCATACCATCAACAGAAAAAATCAAGATGGATGCCTATCTCAATTCGTTCGAGGAACTCCAAGTAAGGCACGCAAAGCTTGCAGGGATGAAAAACAAGATCAAAGATTGCGCGCCTAGGTTCACGGATAAGTTCACTTCACTCGTCGAGGAGGCACGTCAAGAAGCCCATTGTGATCTGGCAGCCGCTGCTTTGATCGCCGGTCTGACCAACTGCGTTACCATCCGTTTGGATAATGCGAACACGGTCTACAAGGCTCTCGGTTTGACAAGAAATGTTCATGGAATCGGACACGACGAAGGCAGCGATGGTAAAAATCAAACCGAGTGCCGCGATATTATTAGAAAGCACCATATGGATTTGATTGCTTCGATGGCGAAAAAACTAAAAGCCGTTCCGGAGGGCAACGGCAACATGCTGGATAACACCATGATTATCTACCTCAGCGATTCTTCCAATAAGCACCATGGAGATTGTTTGGAATGGCCTTACATCATCGTTGGAGGCTGTAGCGGCAAACTCAATATTCCAGGTCGTTATATACGTTACCCCAAGTATGGCGATAAGGGTTGTCGCACGATCGGCGACTGGTGGACTACGTTACTCAACGCCTATGGCAACCCAATCAAATACTATGGTAACGAAGATCTCGAGCTCAAGCAGGGTGGGTTGTCTCATGCCGGGCCCCTTGCAGAACTTATCACATGATCCCGTTCGAACGGAGTATGGTAACGGGCCTGCCTGTTTACCGATAAGGCATCATCCCTCTTCGAATTGCAGAAGAGAGTAAGGCAGGCCCAGCAATTGCAGTCTGGCATGATCGAGGCCGATACTTCGAATGGATTGGACGCCTCTCTTGATGAGCACCTAGAGAGCTACGCTGGGGCAGTTGAGAAAAAGAAGGAGAAGATCAGTAAAGTTCTTCGGCAGGGGAAAGCCGTTATGCCTTAGGGCGCTACCAGCGCCCACACAAGCCGAGCGAACAACCCGGGAGCAGAGAGACTTCCTTCTCTGGGAAAACGCAAGGGGTGAGTTCCTAGACTTCCACAGCTTCCGCGCTTCGTTTATCACCAACCTTGTCGAAGGTGGCGCAACAATCAAGCAAGTGCAACTGTTGGCCCGACACAAGGACGCAACAACAACCCTTAAGCATTACATCAAGTGTAAGGATAAAGCAGAACTTGCGGGCGTGGTATCCGCTTTGCCTGCCCTGATGGTGAGCACCCCCCAGAATGTGAACAAAAAAGTCGCCCAAGAAGTCGCCAAAAATCTAGAAGCTTTGGGATACCTAGAGAGTTCACAAGAATCTCAAATAGAAAATATATCAGAGACGCAAGTCGTTGATAGTTCAGTAGTTTATGGGGTTTTACAGGGAGAAATTGGAAGTGCACTTGACGGGAATCGAACCTGTAACCTTCGGTTTCGTAGACCGATGCTCTATCCAGTTGAGCTACAAGTGCAACTTTTCCAATGATTTAAATATAGGACTGAAAAGCCCAGAAGTCAACGCAATTGCTTTATATATAAGCATGAAACTAGCAGTAAATGCTGGAAAAGCTCAGTTAATAAGGGGTGATGACGATTCGGTAATTTGTATCGGTTGGAATGATTTTTAAGCTGCGCCCATGAGGTTCTTAGGAGAATTTCAGCCGCCTGATTTGCATCCATGTTTCTTATGTTGCATTGTTCCCTGAAGACTCACCATTGTCATCAGGAGGATGCACCCGTGTTAGGTAAAAGAATCTTTTTAATTCCCGCGTTACTAGGCTTGATGAATTCAAGCACTGGCTATTCCCAACAAATTCCATCAACCTTGGACCCCCAAGTTATTGGAAAATCATCCATTCAATCTGCAGATGTCAAGGATCAAAACCTTGCCAACCAGATTGCAAAAAGGCTGCAGGAAAGTGGTCTACTTCATGATTTCAAAATTGAGATTAAAGTTTCAGGTGGGAATGCAGAACTTGAAGGTGTGGTAGGTACCACCTCCCAGAAAGATTCTGCACTAAGTGTGGCTAGGCAAACCAGCGGATTAATTCAGGTTGTTGATAAACTGCAGGTTCTTCCAGAACCTAGCGCTAATGTGATCATTCAATCTGCCCAAGTACCTATGCCCCAACCTTTTCCTGGTGCATCAGGGAACATGCCAATTAATTCGGGCATGAGACCAATGTCTGCACCTGGCGCAGGCCAGATGATTCCGGAACCAATTCCCGTGGGGCAAAGTGGCGCATCGTATTCGTACGATATGAATCCACCTAAGATGCCTCCCTATGCGTGGCCAAGTTATGCCCCCCACAACAATTATTCTAGGGTGGGTTACCCCGAAGCTTATCCTGCAAGCGCATGGCCCTTTATCGGCCCCGTATACCCCTTCCCCAAGGTTCCCTTAGGCTGGCGCTCTGTAAAGTTGGAATGGGATGATGGCCACTGGTGGTTTAGCCAAACTGCTACCAAGCATAATTACTGGAAGTTGCGCTACTGGTAACGGATAGTCACAAAATAAAACACAAAGCGAGCCATCCTTTTTTAGGGTGGCTCTCTTCATTTGTGGGTGTTTTAAAGAAGATTGTAGGGGTCGATATCAACAATCACTTCGAGGCCTGAAATGGGTTTCATTTTTCCGAGTGCGACTTGAATGAGTTGGTGTAGGACGGTGTGTTTTTCTGCATGAAGTTGTACATGGAAACGATGATATTCTTTGAGTTTAAAAACAGGAGCTTCCGTGGGGCCTAGTATTTTAAGCTTTCCCGAGCCTTTTATTTCGGTTGTTGCAAGACGAAGTTGCTCACCTAATTCATCAGAGAAGGTGGCTGCGGCTTCCGCAGATTTCGAACGAATTACGATCCGTGCCAACCTGCAGAATGGTGGAAAGAACAGGGATTGACGATGCTTTATTTCTTCGTCAACAAAAGAAATAAAATCATGTTTTGCAGCAGAAACAATCGCAGGATGCTCTGGATAATAGGTTTGGAAATAGACCATCCCGGGTTTGTCGCCTCTTCCTGTTCTTCCCGCAACTTGAGAGAGAAGCTGGAATGTTCTTTCGGATGCGCGAAAATCAGGAATATGAATCCCGGTATCTGGATTGATCACCCCCACCAATAGCACATTTGGGAAGTCCAGCCCCTTTGCAATCATCTGGGTACCGACCAGAATATTAATTAGACCTTCCCTAAAGGCGCTAAGAATATACTCATGGCTTCCTGGTTTTGTGGTTGAATCAGAATCCATCCGCCTGATGACTTTGTCAGGAAACAGCTTGGTGATTTCTTCTTCGAGTTTTTCGGTGCCCATACCTTTGAACTGGATGGTTTCAGTTTTACAAGTTTCGCATCGGGTTGCAGGCTTTTTCTCATCGCCACAATGATGGCAAAGGAGTATGTTTTTTCGTTTGTGGAAAGTCATTGCGAGGTCGCAGTGCTTGCAATTTTCGACGGTTTTGCAGGTAGGGCATTGGATGAAGGTATGAAAGCCCCTGCGGTTGAGAAAAAGCATAACCTGCCCGTTTTGGCTTAGGGCCCGTTTCATGCCTTTTTGGAGATCTTCGCTGATCATTCCGCGAAGGCTTGGAGAGGCTGGAGGGGATGTTTTCATGTCCACAAGGTAAACTGGGGGCATGGGCAGATCGCGAACTCGTTTTGAGAGGGTGAGCATTTTGTAGTTGTTTTTGCAGGCGTTGTGCCAACTTTCAAAGGAAGGTGTTGCAGAGCCCAAAACTATCGGGATATCAAGCATCCGGGCCCGTTTAACTGCAATATCTCTGCCATGATATCTTGGTGTGTTATCTTGTTTAAATGAGTTTTCATGCTCTTCATCAATAACGATCAGGCCTAGATTTGGGCACGGCGCAAAAACTGTACTTCTGGGGCCGATCACCACATCCACTTTTCCTTCTGCAACCAACTTCCAATTCTTGCCCCGCTCTGCTTCTCGCAGGTTGCTGTGAAGCACCACGATTTTCGAAAACCTTTTTTTGAAGCGATAGACCGTTTGGGGTGTAAGGCTGATTTCAGGAACCATAACGATGGCTTGTCTGCCATTTTTTATGGTAGCTTCAATGGCTTCGAGATACACCTCAGTTTTGCCGCTTCCGGTAACGCCATGTAAAAGGAAAGTGCAAAACTTGCCCGAATGAACTTGGTCAGTGATTGTTTTGGAAACCGAGATTTGTTCATCATTTAAATGGATGGAAGGATCTAAGGGGATTGTTTGCAAAGCGCCAAAAAAAGCCTGATCTTCGTCGATTGCAGTTTTTATTAACCAATCTGTTTCAACGAGGCGATTAACCACACTTGGGTTACAGCTTGATTTTATGCAAAGTTCTTTGATGGCAATGGGGTGGTGCAGGTGAAGTTGTTCAAAGATGCGGGTTTGTAGGGGGCTGAATTTTTTAGTTGCAGAAGACATGCGAAATTTTTCGCTGAAATCCACAATGAAAACTTTGGGAGTGGTAGCCCCAGATCGTACCCAGGCAGGGACCACCGCCTGAAGTACCTGCCCCCAGCCGCACAAATAATAATCTGCTATCCATTTGGTGAATTCCAGTAGATGCGCTGAAACCAAAGGTTCTTCATCCATGATGGCAAATATCGATTTTAATTTGGGATCAGCAGGAATATGTTTGGTTTCTACGCAAAATCCAATGGTTGGCTTATTGCCTTTGCCCAAGGGGACCTTGACCCGTTTGCCCTTTCCAATGGAGTTAAAAAGCTCATTTGGGATGAGGTAAGAGAAAGGTTTTCGTAACGGGCGATCGAAAACGATGTCCGCAACAAAAACCAGATTTTCTTGGACTGGATTGTCCATTTGAAAATAATTACCACAGTGGCCAAAGTTATCTATAACAATGGCATTCTCTCAAATATTTGCTCATAGGCAAACACCGCAGCAAAAGATTTTGATTGGAACCAAAATTAAATCGAAATATCTGAACCATGTAAAGTATGAGTTTCAGCACGATTGAGGTCTGCCAATTTTTGCCTTTTTACCTTGTCCAGCGAAACAAAAGCATCTGTTTCCGGGTCATGACCCATAACTTCGCCAGTTTCTAGTTGGTAGACCCACGAGTGAACTCGGAGTTGGTTTTTATCTAAGGCCTCTTTAACAGAGGGAAATGTTTTTAAATTTTCAACTTGTTGCAAAACATTTCGTTCGATGGTGTAGTTTAACAGTTTGTCTCCTGATAACTCATTTAATTTAGACCGTACATCATCTGCAATTGGGGTGGCGTAGTTTAACCACTTGGTCACAGCGGGCATTACATCATTATTTGATAAACCCATAATGCTTTGAATAAGTCCATTCATTGCACCGCATTTTGAATGTCCGCAAAGAATAATGTCACGGATGCCCAGGTGTTTGATTGCGTATTCGACAGTAGCTTCTTCAGCGCCTGAAAAATGGTTGTGAGGGGGAACTAAATTTCCTGCATTTCGTAGAATAAATAACTCTCCGGGTTCAGTCTGGGTTAAAAGGTTTGGGTTAATTCTTGAATCCGAACAGGTTATAAAAAGAGCAAGCGGACTCTGCCCTTTTCCTAGCTTTTGAAAAAGCTCTTCTTTTTCAGCGAAAACTCGTTTTTGAAAGCCAAAAACACCTTGAATTATTCTTGTCATTATAGTGATTCCTAATTATAAATTTACTAGGTTATTGTTAATTAAACTAATAGTCATCATAAGTAAAGTTTTTCAAGGAAAGTGGCAACAATAAAATAAATAAATGTTAATTATAAATATGTTGTGCAATAAATCATAATAGCTTACTTTTAAAAAATTATAGACAGTACAAAAAGGTTCAAAAGG
>CAJCCR010000070.1 GCA_903960945.1 uncultured Planctomycetaceae bacterium | reverse complement strand
TGAAGCTATCGAAAAAGCTGAGGATCGCCAAAAGTTTAAGAATGCAATGAAAAAAATCGGAGTTAAAGTTCCGCCAAGTGGTGTTGCAAAAAGTTTTGCAGAGGCCCAAGAAATTCGTGAAATGGTTGGCCTTCCAGCGGTTTTACGGCCCAGCTTTACGATGGGTGGCACTGGAGGGGGAATTGCCTACAACAAAGATGAATTTAACGAATTGATTACCAGAGGCTTGGAATTAAGCCCTGTTGGCGAAGTTCTTATTGAACAATCCATTATTGGTTGGAAAGAGTACGAACTCGAAGTTATGCGGGATAACGCTGACAATGTGGTCATCATTTGCAGTATTGAGAATTTTGATCCTTGCGGAGTTCACACAGGAGACAGTATAACTGTTGCCCCAGCTCAAACACTTACCGACAAAGAATATCAGCAAATGCGTGATTCTGCGTTGGCGATTATCCGAGAAATAGGTGTTGCTACTGGTGGCAGCAATATTCAATACGGGATCAACCCTGCCAATGGTGATATGGTTGCGATTGAAATGAACCCACGGGTTTCAAGATCATCCGCATTAGCATCGAAGGCAACTGGTTTTCCGATTGCTAAAATTGCTGCAAAACTGGCAGTAGGCTTCAGGCTTGATGAACTTCGAAATGATATCACCCGCGAAACGCCTGCATGTTTTGAACCTACTATAGATTATGTTGTCACCAAAATTCCACGCTGGGCTTTTGAAAAATTCCCGGACGCCAATACCACTCTTACAACACAGATGAAATCCGTGGGTGAGACCATGGCAATTGGCAGGACATTTAAAGAATCTTTACAAAAAGCTCTCCGCAGCTTAGAAACGGGTAGATTCGGACTTGGTTGCGATAGGGCAGATTTGTGGGGAACCGATAAACAACCTTCTCGGGAAGAAATTATTGCTAAAATCGCAATCCCGAACTCCGATAGAATCTGGTATCTTCGTTACGCAATTTTAGATGGCATGACTATCGAAGAAATTCACGATAGAACAAAAATCGACCCTTGGTTCCTTAACAACATCCTTGATATTACAAATCAAGAAGCAAAACTTCGTGCATTAAAAAACATAACCAGTGTAAATCATGCAGACATGCTTGAAGCAAAACAACACGGGTTCTCTGACAGACAACTTGCAGCGATTTGGCTTACAAGCGAAATGGAAATCCGCAGGGTTAGAAAAGCCTTGGGTGTTCTACCTGTATTTAAACGAGTAGACACTTGCGCAGCAGAATTCGAAGCCTACACACCTTATTATTATTCCACTTACGAATCTTCGGTCACCAATGCTCTTACTGGGGAATCTTCTGTCGAAGACGAAACCATAACTGCAACAGGAAAAGAAAGAATCATGATTTTAGGCGGTGGCCCCAACCGCATAGGACAAGGTATTGAATTTGATTATTGCTGCTGCCATGCTGCTTTTGCATTACGACAAGCAGGATATGAAACCATCATGGTTAATTCTAACCCGGAGACAGTATCTACCGATTATGACACAAGCGATCATCTTTTTTTTGAACCATTAACGGCAGAAGACGTTCTTAATATTTGCGAAAAAATGAACCCAAAAGGATTGATAGTACAATTTGGTGGGCAGACACCCTTAAACCTTGCCAAAGCGTTGGAAACTGCTGGTGCTCCCATTATCGGCACAAGTGTTGAAAGCATTGATATCGCAGAAGACCGTGAACGATTCCAAGACCTCGTAAACAGGCTTGGACTCAAACAACCTCCCAACGGAATCACCAACGATCTTCAAGAAGCAATCCATGTTGCAAGAAGGGTAGGTTACCCCATTCTCGTTAGACCAAGTTATGTACTTGGAGGCCGCGGAATGGAAATCGTTTACGATGAATCGTCTTTAATACGCTATGTAACCAAGGCAATGGAAGTTTCACCAGGAAAACCTATTCTTTTAGATAAATTCCTGGAATCTGCCATCGAAGCGGATGTAGATTGTATTTCCGATGGAACTGATTCCACTGTAGGTGGCGTGATGCAGCATATCGAAGAAGCTGGCATTCATTCAGGCGACTCCGCTAGCGTACTACCGCCACACAGCTTGCCGACTTATGTCATCGATGAAATCAAAAGACAAACAAAAGCAATGGCTAAAGAATTAAAAGTTCGAGGTCTAATGAATGTTCAATTCGCAATTACAGGCCTAAAAATTGACCATTCTGAAGATTCAGACAAGCAATCAAAATTAATACCAAATACTAGCAATGAAGGCGACCTGCCAGTTGAAATTTTTGTCCTTGAGGTAAATCCTCGAGCCAGCAGAACGATTCCTTTTGTTTCAAAAGCAATTGGTATCCCTATGGCAAAATTGGCATCATTGGTCATGGTTGGCAAAACTCTTGCAGAATTAAACTTCATCACAGAAATAACTCCTATCCATTATTCCGTAAAAGAAAGCGTATTTCCATTCAACAAATTTCCCGGCGTGGATATCATCCTTGGCCCTGAAATGCGATCAACAGGCGAAGTTATGGGTATCGATGATTCGTTCCCCATGGCGTTTGCCAAAAGCCAACTTGCTGCAAGCAGCGCTTTACCCCTTAAAGGAAAAGTCTTTTTATCGGTTTCCGATCGTGACAAAAGCGACATTTCCTACATTGCAAAAAAACTTCATAAGCTTGGCTACCAATTGATCGCAACCCGTGGCACGGCAGCGGTAATTAAAAAAGCAAATCTACCGGTCGAGGAAATTTCAAAATTACAAGAAGGCAGACCAAACTTAATTGATCTCATGAAAAATGGCGAAATAGCGTTAATACTCAATACGCCTGTTGGCAGGGGATCAAGAACGGATGAAGGCAAAATAAGGTCCGCAGCGGTAACCCACGGCGTTACCTGCATAACAACAATGGCAGCAGCCCAAGCTGCTGTGGAAGCTTGCGCAGCTCTAAGAGAAAAAGACTTCACCGTAACTGCAATACAAGACAGATATTAACACAAAAGTGTACACTAGTTCAGTAGTTAGTTTAAAATTATCCACACCTTTGATAAGTGTGCTATGATTGATTAATACAACCTTACTCTTGGTCTAGCAAAATGACCGCACAACTTATCGCAATATCTGAAGGCCCTAGCATTGTTTTAAATAAACCTATATTGCTATTGGGTAGACATGAAGAGTGCGATGTGCAAATTGATTCCCAAAAAATATCTCGTAAACACTGCTGTATTATTCTCCTAAAAAACAAAGCAATAATCCGGGACCTTGGAAGCACTAATGGCGTGAGTATAAATGGAAAAAAAGTACTGGAAGGCTCTTTTGTTCCAGGCGACGAGTTATGCATTGGAAATTGCAAATATATTTTACACTGGGACTCTGTAATATTAAACGGTACACCCTGATTTACTAACTGCTTGCACTTCGATAATATTTTAACGAGTAATTAAAGAACATTCTGCTCAATTTAAAATAAACAACAGCAATCACAAATAAAAACAAAGTAAATTCTAAATTGATTTCTTTAACCGCAAACTCAACAGGAATACTCACCGCTAATAATGCAGGAATGATAAAACCAAAGACCATACGAATTGGCAAAGCCCATTCAGAATCATAAATCTGCCTTGGATATCTCATCAAATTAGTAAACAACCACCAAACCTCCATAAGGCTTTGATTTCTAATCATCCACACAGAAAGGGCAGTTAAAAGCAAAAGAAAACTATAAGCAAGCGAACAACCGCATAAAAAAAGAATCAAAAAAAGAGGAACTTTCCACAATTCTAAAGGTTTACCTATTTCATACATAGCAAAACTAATCATGATAAATCCAAGCAATATTTTTGGTGCGGTAGACCAATCAACTCGCCTTAGTGTTATAAAAAACTGGGGATCAATTGGTTTTAGCAAACAAAAATCTAGGTTTCCTGATCTCACAAGTTCAGAAAATTCGACACAGTTCTCTAAGAAAAATGTTTCAACAAACCCTTCGAGTGCATAGTATGCTCCAACGAAAAACAAGAACTCATGCTCGTTCCACCCAGCTACATTCGAACTTTTGCCAAAAATGGTTTTGAAAAAAGTTAGAAGAATTCCAAGCCAAATTAATTCGACAAGTATTTTTAAAAGAAAATTACTGCGGAACGCTAATTCTCCAAGCAAGCTAAACTTGGCAAAGCAAAACATTAAGCGCAAATGCCTCAGCATGATCAAGCTCCGTAGGCGCTGTATTTGCGCAATCCAAAGTACAATATAACCCTAGAGAGTAAAAAAAAGAAAAGAGCCCATAAAACACCAATAAAAAACCTTAATAAAAGATCTTCATCACTTATTTTTTGAAGAAATACTGCTGCAGGAAAATATGCAAGATAAGCAAATGGAAGATTTTTCAGCACATCAAGCCAGCCTGTAGTATCAAGCAAATCAAGCGGAATTAGATGACCAGACAAGAAAAAGCTTAGAGTTGTCACCACATAGAGCAATGAGGTCACTTCTAAAATCCAAAAACTAAGCATGCCCAAACAAACTTCAAAGTAAAACCCAATAACAAAAGCTAGCATGAGTGACAAAACAAAATACGCACAACCAAGCGGGGTTGGAAAAGTATCAAAAAAGCTTGCACATGATCCAAATAAAATAATATAGGGAACCAATGATGTCGAAATATAAGCCGCTTTATGCGCAATTCTGTAACTCATTAAGTAACCAATTAAATCGATTGGTTGTAGAAGATACTTTTTTATACTTCCTTCACGAACATCTCTGGCTAAATTGGTTGCCAAGCCTGGCATACTAGAAAACATTCTGCTGATATTCACAAGAAGCAAGTAAGCGATTACCTGCTTAAATGAAAAACCTGACAATGATTCTTGTTCAGAAGAACTATACACAGATTTCCATAATAAAATGGAGGTGACCATAGGCAAAAAACGCAAAAACGAACTAAAAAGAAAGTCCCCACGATAAGTGAGTCTTTCCTTAAGAGACAATCGGGCAATGTTAAAATACTTGTTCAATTTTAAACCTGAAAAAATAAAAAATCACAAACTTTTCGACCGATGACTAACGAATAATTTCTCAATAACTTCTTCAATAGGAGGATCTTCAATACTTATATCTAAAACCTCTTCGCACTGGGATACAACAGCAAGAACACTAGGAACATCATTTTTCGAAACACGAAGCCTGACGATCCCACCGGTAATTTCCAATTGTTCAAACTTGCTAAAAACCTGATCAGGAACTAAATTTTTAAATTGAACCTTGATTAATTTCTCTTTCCCGAATTCATCTTTTAACCCCTGTAACTGCCCATCGTAAACCATTTTTCCACCTGAAATAACCAGAATTCTAGAGCACAGAGTTTCCACATCTCTCATATAATGACTGGTCAAAAGAATAGTGATTTTTCTAGTTTGATTAAATTCGTAAAGGCAACGATGCATAGCCGATTGAGCAACTACATCTAAGCCGATAGTAGGTTCGTCGAGAAGTAGAAGTTTGGGATCATGAAGAAGGGATGCAATCAACTCGAGTTTCATGCGTTCGCCTAGGGAAAGCTCCCTAACGGGTTTATTTAAAAGCCTAGCAACCTGAAATATTTCTGTGAGTTCACCGACATTCTTTTTAAATTTCACAGGGTCAATCTTGTAAATTTCTTTATGCAACTCGAAAGAATCAGAAGCAGGTAAATCCCACCAGAGTTGGCTTTTCTGTCCCATTACGAGCGAAAATGCTTTCCTAAATTCTACAGGTCTTTCCCAAGGAATATAACCTAGAACCGTTGCATTTCCATTCGTTGGAAACAACAAACCGGACAGCATTTTTAATGTAGTAGTTTTTCCAGCGCCATTAGGACCAAGAAAACCTACGATCTCACCTTCATGAATTTCGAGGTTAATGTTTTCTACAGCATGAATATCTTTGAATTTATTATTAAATAAACTCTTAATAGAATTAATCAGACCTGCAGGTTTTTCATAAACTCGAAACTGTTTGCTAAGGTTATTAGTTTTTATAACAATCATTTATTTTTATGTTTATTAAACATCCAATCCTCGTAAATATTCCACAGCTTTCAAAATATCATTAAATCTATCTTGCTGACTTCCAACTTCTCGTTCAATAGACATCGGTCCAGAATAACCAATCTTTTTAAGTGTTTTAAGAAACAAAGGTATATTTACCTCTCCCTTGCCAAGCACAACTTCTTCACCCCATTGACCTTTGATTTTAGGGCGTTTCGCATCCTTCAAATGAACACTACGAATGTATTTTCCCAACATTTCTACAGCTTCAATTGGATTACCTTGATCGTACAACAACATATTCGCTGGATCAAAATTAACAAACAAGTTGGAACGATCTAATTCTTTTAATGTAGTGAAAAGCAATTCAGAGGATTCCTGTCCGGTTTCAAAGGAAACATTTACACCACTATTATTGGCAAGGGTACTCACAGTTTCCAATGTTTGCAAAAAGCTTTTCCTACCCGCATCATTCATAGGCGGAATAAAACCAGCATGAAACATAATATCATTAATGCCAAGGTCTTGAACCCTCAGAAGGCTCCATTTAAATCGTTCCAATCGCTCAGGCCGAGTTGCAGGATCACCAAATCCACCAGTTTTTTCAATTGTTTGAGGAGAGGTATAATCTTCTCCTGGAAAACCAAGCATTGCACCTGTTAGTTTAAAACTGGCATTCTTTGCTTTAATTGGCATATCATCACCCTCATCCCACGATGCATGATGAGGATCTCCACAAGCAATTTGAACATTTTGAATTCCAAGTTTATTTGTAAAACCATTTAATTCTGAAATGTTTTTTACTTGCAACGACCAACTGCAAACTCCAACCATTCTAAGATTCATAATTAAACTCCAAGCTTACAATTCAGAAACAAGCTAGGATTATATACTTT
>CAJCCR010000069.1 GCA_903960945.1 uncultured Planctomycetaceae bacterium | reverse complement strand
TTCGAAATATTAATTACATTAACAATATTGGTGAAATTGAACTAATTCAAAAATTTAACACATCCATTTTAAACAGTGCTGCAACAATTGAGAGCGTTTACCTTCTCTCCGATGTAATTCGGGTTATTGATATGGGAGCAGGCTAATGAAACCGAATCAAATCTCAATGCAGAATAATCGAAATCTCAGAAATGCTTTTACTCTGGTTGAGTTGATGGTTGCCATGGCCTTAATCATCCTCATGCTTTCCATCATGAGCCAGGCGTTTGTAATCGCAACGGGCACTATGCAGGGTCTAAAAGAAGTTGCAGATATGCAGGAGAAAATCCGCCCTGCAATAACTCTTTTGCAACGCGATTTAGGGGCTAATCATTTTGAAGGTAGCAAAAAATTAAGTGACCCTGAATTTTGGGATAATGGCCCTCCCAAAGAGGGCTACTTCATGCTCTGGCAGGATCAAGCTTATGAGCCTGCTTCTGGTGTGGAACCGTATGGCAATGAATCATCATTTAATGGTGTTTCTTTTAGCCGCAGTGCTGCAAAAGCAAACCATATGCTTGCCTTCACGGTCAAACTCCCTGGGAAATCACCCAATGAATTTTTTGAAAGTCGTTCATTTTCTCCATTTTTTGGAAATATATTCTTTAATGGTGCTGGAACTCCGCTAGGTATGAATGATGCCAATATTCGTCGGTTTGAATCAGACATAAACTATATACATTCCGACTGGGCAGAAGTTGCTTATTTTCTTGGCCCACATAATGCAGCAGGCGTTGTAACAGCAGACGGAAATACAGATGGAAAAGCAAATCCTTCTGTCCTTTCATTGCCTTATTATAATCTTTACCGCCAACAACGGCTTGTGCTACCAAGTTACAATATTGCTGGAGTTACTTTGCCGCCAGCTGGAGTAAATGAGGAAATTAGTTGCGAGTTGGCAACTTTCAGTTTTAACAAACCTTCGGATTTAACTGTTCCTTGGAAGCGTATGGGGAACAGGACTAATGTTGTAAACACCCAGCCACCTCCAATGGCCCCTAGTGTGGGTTTAACTTCTGCTAGCTATCCAAAACATTACTTAGGGTACCCTCAAACCAACATGCCATTGTTTTCCGAATTCGTTACGCCTTCGGCTAAAGTTAATTCAGATATTATTGCCACGAATGTGATTTCGTTTGATGTGAAATTGCTGACCGATAACCAATATGATTACCAATCTCTTTCAACGATTTTAGGTACTGCAGGAGAATACAATGCCCATGCCCCTGTTGGCAATTATGGTTCTCCAAATCCTAGAGTTTTTGATACATGGTCTACGGATCAGGGGAATGCAGCTAATACCATTCCTAAATATGATTTAGGCTATTGGAATAATATAACACGAAAGTGGCAACCATCCGGAAATACGCTCGGTAATAATTCATTAATTCCAGTTTGGAATTGGAACAATAATACGGGCCTTAATATTAAAGCAGTTCAAATATCACTGCGTATTTGGGATCAAAAATCCAATACTGCCAAGATGTTTGTCGTTGTTCAAAAATTGTAAATAAGTTTGAAAGGAGGGTAAGCCATGTTGTTAAATACAAAAACCGATGTCAAACGCTCTGGCATGATTCTTCTGATTGTCGTTGCATTTCTTTCGATGTTTTTGGTTGTGGGAACTACTTATCTCCTCGTTGCAGATTCTATCCGCAGAACTAGCGATTTTGATCTCAATGCTACCGATAAGAGAAGTGATTTTGCCTTAATGCCAGATATCGATCCACGCTACATGTTTAATTTTGCCCTTGGGCAAATTTTGTATGATGTTGGAGATCCTCTTATTGCAACAGATGGAAGCGGAAAAGTTCTTACTACTAATAGTGTCCTTCGTGGCAATAGCTTAGCACGGGATATTTATGGTAGTTATATTGAGGGTGGGTTGAACGACCGCCCTTTTCAACGGACTCCACCCTACACTTACCCTGACTCTAATCATTTGTATTTGGGGTCTTATAAGCTTGATACCACAGGGAACCCCCAAACCAATCCCACAATCAAACCTTCATTTGCTGGACTGGATGCCGTTGGGCTTGGTTTAGATGTTAAAAACCTCGAAGGCTACCCGGGCGGAAATGATAGCTATTGGATTGATGCTGGCTTTCCAGTTATGACGACCCCAGATGGTAGGAAATACAAAGCACTGATAGCGCCGTTGATTCTTGATCTTGATGGTAGAATTAATTTGAATGTTGCAGGCAATTTGATGCAAAGGAATGGGAATGCTGATACTCCTTATTTTACTGCGGATCATGCTTCTAATCAGGGTTGGGGGCGTTGGGAAATCAATCCGAAAAAATTAATTGAAAATTATTTTGGTGGCTCCGCCGCAGGTTCCCCTTATAACCCCCTATTCATAACGCAATCCCCTTTCCCGCCCCCGATGGGCCCAATGGTCAATCCTGTGGCTGAAAATGAATTCCTTAGATTGTTATCATTTACCGTACCATCGATCGAAAATGGTACTACTGGTGTAACTAACCCGCCAACTGTACCACGACCACCTAATTCTACTAAATCTGCATCATTAAATTCCACTTACGCTGTTGATAATCAATGGACAACGTTTGGTCGGTACACGCAAGCAAAATATCTTCCTATTAATAATAGTACGACCCCAATTAGTAATATTAATCCTCCTCAAACCTCTACTTTTAATTTTGTACAGCCGCATTCTTATGCACAAGTTGATTTTAATGCCGCAGGGGAACCTGGTACTTGGGGGAGCACTGTTAAGCCAACTTTCATAAATGCTAATGGCTTTCCGACTTTTGGCCAAGGGTTTGGAAATGGGTATGCTTATGAGTTTGATCCGACAACAAAATTACCAACCCTTAATATGATGACAAATAAACCAAAGGTATTACTTCCAAATGAACATTTTTTAGATCCTTTAAATCCACTCACATCAAATTATCATGCACGCAATTATAACCCTTACCGTACCCAATCTAGTGCTAACGGTGTATCCGCCGTGTTTCCTGTTTCAGAAACCGCATCGATCCTTCGGTGGCAGGGTAAAGGGGAACCCTATAGCAAAAGCCAGTTAGCCCAATTGCTGCCTAAATCTTTGGGGCTGGATATGCCTTATGCAAACGCAGCTTCTGGTGGAAATGCGGATGCTATTTTTCGGCAGCGTATTCGCAATATGGTGACTACCTTAAGTGCAGATTTAGATAGGCCTGCAATGGTTCCAATCGCTATCGATGCTGGTTACTCAGTTATTCCGGATAATATTCCGTCTAATAATCAACCTAATAATCAACCTAATAATTATCCATTAAGAACCGCTGATACTGTTGTTACTACTCCTAATTCTACTACCCCGCCATTGAAACTTAATTTGAATAGGGCTTTAAGGAGCTTTCCTCCTTACAATTCTGTAAGTGGTTTGTTTTATGATAAGTCAATCATGACTTGGGGCAATACTTCTACTGCAATTATAAATGCTATTGACGATAGAGAAGCATTTGCGAGGGATATATTTGGATATTTAAAAAGTATAACTGCATTTACAGGCACTGATAATGCAAATTTTAAGATTCAACAAACTAATCGTTGGTTGGCACAACTTTCAGTTAATATCGTAGATTTTATTGATAATGATGATTTTAATACGAGATGGGAATGGACCTCAGGCCAATGGGTTTTTGGTGTAGAAATGCCAAGGTTGGTAATTAACGAACTGTATGTTCAGTGTCAAAATAGTAAAAATGATAAGCTGGATAATGACACTGCTGCTGACCCTTACGATATAAATACTTTTATTGAATTATATAACCCCTTAATTGCAGATGCTAGTTATGGTGTAAACCCTGGTACTCATAAGGCTATATTGCAATATGCAACTAGCCCTACCAAGGATGAATCTAATTATAAACTAGTAATTGCAAAAAGAGGGAAGACAACAGATTTAACAAAGTTCTCTGACAATATTGCTGCAAAAATCACCGAAACTTTCGATAATCCCTTAAAAATTAACTATCATGGAGCTTTTGATTTTGTTTCTAATACCCCACCGACTTTGCCATTAGATACTGCCGAGGTAATTACTTGGCAAACTGGCGATCAAATTGTTGATGTGGATACTTTTAAACTTTTGCGAGATTCTGCAGATTTACGCACATTAGCAACACCTGCTTTTAATGGAGTATTTGTTTTCAAAAATGCTTCATTAAATATGACAATTCCTGTAGACAAAAGCCCTTCTCCAGATGATGCACCTGCAGTTTTTTTGCAAAGGTTAATCATGCCTGGTTTGCCTTTTGAGAATGATCCATTAAAACCACTTTACAATCCGTATATTACAACGGACTCCTTTACTGCTAAAAACATGCATGATTATCGAGAAAGAGACAAGTTACAAAATAAAGGTGCAATGATTACTAATCCAATAGTTAAATCGGCGAGCCGATTAACTCCGTTTTTAGATTCTACAGGTAATTCTTTTTATAATGGGGCCAATGCTCAGCCGGCTCAGGCTCCTACTTTTGGGAATAAAAACAATAATAATAATTTGCCATGGTTCGCTTTTCTTGATAGGCAATTAATCAACCCATTGGAACTTATCCATGTGCCTTGTTGTAAACCCCATGAACTTACACAGATGGCAACCCGCTGGGGAGATTCTGTTGCCCAAGGTGGAGTGACTACATTTCCTTTTGCTGCTAATTGGCCATGGTTTGATGAAAATACTCGGCTTTACCGATTTTTAGAGGCTGTTGGCGTTTCTCCCCTTCAAGCAGGCGAAGCCTTGCATGGCAGAGCCTTGGGGAAAGTGAATGTTAATACCATGCATAGTGAGGAAGTTTTTCAAGCCGTTGCGGATGCAAAAAATACTGCGGGTCCAAATAATTTTTCTTCTACAGATGTTACTACTGCTTTTAAAAAATTAACTGGTGATGTAGCTTTGAGTTATCCTGACCAGAGACCGATTTTAAGTTTTGGCCAAGCGAATTACACCGATGGAATGGGTGTTAAAAATGGTTTAAATAAAACCCTTATGGGTTATACTGCTAGTAATAAACCAAATGAAAACTTCTTGGATAATCTAACACCTGATCCAAACAATCCTCCAAATCCTTTGTTCCCATCTGCTGGGCCTAATGTGGCTACTTATGCTCGAAAAGAGTTACTAACTAAAATCGGCAATAGTGTTACTACAAAAAGCAATGTTTTTGCTGTTTGGATCACCACCGGCTACTTTGAAGTAACTAATGATTCAGCCCAACCGCCTACTCTTGGTTTAGAAATTGGAAAAGCCGATGGCATTAATATCCGCCATCGTATGTTCGCCATCGTGGATCGCACGAATATGGTGACTGGCGTTGGGGCATCAATTGTTAATGTTCCTGGAAATGGTTTTGTAGCTATTGCTGTGAACTTGACGCATCCTAATGGCAGAACTACTACCATCCAAAATGGTATGATTCTTACTTTTGATCCTAATACTGATAATGAAGAAACGGTAGAAGTTGCTAATGGTGGAGCTACTTTTACTAAGCCTCACGCTTTAAATTGTACTGTCATCAACCGCGGGAATCCGGGGCCTTGGATTGGTTATGATCGTACCAAAGATCGTGAGGTTGTTCCCTATGCCGAGATCATCGAATAAACATCTAGGGAACAGAGCGCTAAGCCCAGCTTTGTAAACCCTGTTGTGCTATTTGAAGTTTTCCCCAACCCCATATTGGCCCGAGGGAATATTTCCCCCGGGCCTTTTTTCTACCCATCCATTTCCCAACTCTTTTATTGCAGCTGCAATAAACTCTGCGAATTATCCCTGTTTTTTACACTGTTTTTACTGCTTTTTCAGCAAATCCCTGTTTTTTAAGCCTTTACTCACCTCCACTTTACTAAAACCCTAGAAAAATAACCCTTTTATGATTGACACTCATCCCCTTTAATCCTAACTTTCTTTATATATCAGGATGAGTTTCCTGTTTTTCATCTTCAAGTCTTAAGGGAGTTTTTTAGAATGTCCGATAAGAAAAAAGCCATGACCAAAAGCCAAGTACTTAGCACCATCGCTGAACACACCGAGCTTTCCAAAAAGCAAGTCGTTGCTGTTCTCGATTCCCTCCACACCATCATCGTTGAACAACTTGGCAAAAAAGGCCCAGGCGTCTTCACCCTGCCAGGCCTTCTTAAATTGAAAATTCGCAATAAGCCAGCTACCAAAGCTCGCGAAGGTACTAACCCCTTCACCGGCGAAAAGATGATGTTCTCCGCGAAGCCAGCCTCCAAAACTGTTCGCGCTAATGCACTCAAAGCCTTCAAAGAAGCTATCAAGTAATACCAAACTTGATCTCATTCCTAAAACCCATGGTTCCCCCACCATGGGTTTTTTTACGTACCCACACCACCATAAACCCTTCTTTCTTTCTTTCTCCATCACCCAACCCTCTTCCGCTGGAAGAGGGCACTTCGCTTCGCTAGCCCGCCTTTCAATCTCTCTCATTGCCTTCAAGCCCATCCCACTGCGTTGGGTGGGTCATTAAGCTTTGATCTGGGTTTGTTTAAAGACAGAGCAGTTGCGACGGGGAAGCCCCGCTGCAACTGCTCCATTTGCAACCTTTTAAAACCTGCCTTAGTCAATCCCGCGTAGGCTGCGTTCCCCCATTGCCTTCAAGCCCATCCCACTGCGTTGGGTGGGTCATTAATCTTTGATCTGGGGTTTGTGCGAAGACAGAGCAGTTGCGACGGGGAAGCCCCGCTGCAACTGCTCCATTTGCAACCTTTATGCTTTGCACCTATGGATAGGTGAAGGAGTTTATTTTTACCTAGGTTTATTCAATCCCCAATGGGGCGGAATTAAAAGTTGAAATTGTGCAATTTGCAGCGGGGCTTCCCCGTCGCAATTGCACTAAGATTAAGAAACGACCAAACAAAAACAGAAAAGTAATGGGGATAAACAAAGCAGCGGGCAAGCGAAGCGAAGTACCCTTTTCCCGGAGGGAAGAGGGCAGGGAGTTGGGGGAAGAAAAAAGAAAAAGGAAGGTAAGAGAAAAAGAGGGCGCTGCATTAGCAAACTTATTTGTAATGTCCTTTTCCTTATTAGATAGAGTGGTTAAGATGGAATCATGCATGGAAGCGGGTTTATATTTTTGGGGGATGAAATGGAAGTTCAGCAAGAGAAGAGAAGTTATTTCACACCTGAGCCAACAAAAGCTGTTGTCGAAGACATGGAAACAAAAAGCAGAGTGGAAATTGAGGCTAGGGTAACTAGGCTGGAGAACGCCCTTGCGAATCTGCAAGATCAAGGGCTTTTGGAAGAGCGTATTGTTAGTAGGCTTGGAAGCAGGGTGCAAAAAAATGAAGCCGTTGGCCAATTTACGCCGTTGAAAACAAATGGCCCAGAAATCATTACGCCTGGGTATTTAGAAGATGTGGTTGAGGTTCCGGGGTTGAATCCTTTCACAGCGGGGAAGTGGTTCTTTAATGAAATCGTGCCTGAGTTACGAGCGATGTCGTGCATGTTTTTTGATCCTCGGTATCGGTTGGGGGCATGGAACAAGGCGTTGCCTGCTGGGCTTTTTTTGCTGATTATTCTTTCTGGGTATTGGGTACCTTTTTCGAGCCTGCCTGTTGTGGGCAGCTTGATTGACTCTATAATCATGTTGGGCTTGGGGTATTTTTTAATCAAAATACTAAGTGCAGAGGCCCGAAGGTATCGGCAACTTGCGCCAGGCTTGCCTAAAAGCCTTAGGTTGGGGCCTGATTAGAAAGAGGGTTGGATGATGAATGATACACGCATAGTTCGGCTTGGTGTGAATATTGATCATGTTGCAACGATCAGGCAGGCACGGCTTGGGCACGAGCCCGACCCTGTTGCTGCTGCAATCATGGCAGAGCTTGCGGGGGCGGATGGTATCACGATTCATTTGCGCGAAGATCGCAGGCATATTCAGGATCGTGATTTAAAGATGCTTCGCCCGGTAGTGCGCTGGCTGAATTTAGAGATGGCTGCAAGTGATGCAATCGCAGATTTAGCATTGGAACATAAACCCGATGAGGTAACTTTGGTGCCCGAGAAAAGGGCGGAGCTTACTACTGAGGGTGGCTTGGATTTGATTGCCAACCGTAATCAGGTTGAGAAAATCATGAAAAAGCTTTCGGGGTCGGGGATTGTTATTTCGCTATTCATCGATCCGGATTGCGAGCAGATAGAAACTGCGCATGCCTTGGGC
>CAJCCR010000068.1 GCA_903960945.1 uncultured Planctomycetaceae bacterium | reverse complement strand
AGTGATTTTAATTGGCCGATGATTTTCTGGATTGATTGGTTATATCCACCCTTTATTCCGGCAGGTTGTTGGATTGCATTATTAAATCTAAGTAAATCAACCTTTAAACTTGAATGGTGTTTTTCTCGGTTTGAAATTGTTTGAATTCGAAGTTCTTCTGTTTTTTTCTTGATGGTCGTTAGAAGGATTTCTGCAGCGGCAAAACGATATCCCGGTTTTTCAATCCATTGAACTATCCAAGAATCAATCACCGAACCAAAAATTTCAGTTAGATCGTTGATTTTTTGCATCATTATTTTGTAGAAAGTTCCTTTATCAGTTAAATTTTCACTTGTATACCATTCGAGTCCTAAATTTTGTTCCGAATTTTTAAGAATATTCAAGCTCGTTTTTGTAATCGTTTCACTGGATATTTCCTGGGTTCCTAATTTGGATTCTAATTTGAACAATGGATCAATTAGATCTTTTAGTATGAATGAACTGATTGCATCACCTAATTTGAATTCAAGGTGCTCTGTAAGACTTGATGTTAGATTTTCAAATGTAATATTGTTTCTTATTAATTCTTGGTCAAGCCAGGTGCTGATTTCGTGGTGATAAGCAGGTTTTTCTTGTACCCATGATCGGATTAATTCCAAAGAGGTTTTGTTAATTATTGCTTGTTGATTTAATTCGTTTGATAGTAAATCTAACTGCGCCCCAGCAGATTTGTAAGATCTTTTTGACGAATATTCGGGTTTATAATTTTTGTTGATTTCCGAACCTTGGTTGTAAATTTTTAATTGATTTGCATAAACTATGGTTCCCATATCTTGCATTAATTTAAAATGAACCGCATTTTCATCGGTTGATGTTTCTAGCAAGATTGTTTTTTGTGTTAGATCTGCTATTTCTATTTTTTCTAATTCTTCCATTGTGATGGTTGTATTTGTTGCTATTTGCACGCTGCAATTTTCTTTTGCAGGCAATGCCAAAATTAGATTGAATGTAGGTGGCTTCAAGTTTAGTTGAAGGCATGATTCGATAACTGATTTGCAAACATCTAGAAGTGAACCAACGGCGCCACCTCCAGCATGCGTTAAAATCCAAATATTAGGGCTAATTATACCCGGCATGGTGTTCGAGTATGCGGATTGATTGATTTTGTTCAAAAGTTTTTTTAGTTCGTCATTTAACTTTTCTCCCGCATCAAATATTGCGAGTTTTCCTAATGTTCTATTTCCTTCTGTGCTAAGGTTTTTTGGAATTTGATACAGCTTACTTAGAGGAAGCCATTGTGCTAGTTTTTCAGATTTTTCTTTGTTGCCTAAGTAATAGTTAGGTCTGTTAAGTTTGAAAACCACTGCTTTTTCAAAAGGCAATTTAAGTTGATCGTTATCTTTTTCCGTGGTTAGACCCTGATTGTCGATATCAATGCCAAGTATTTCAATAGGTAGAGTTAGTCCAGTTGATTTTGAGTAGTTATTAAGTGCGTTATCGAAAAATGCGGCTCCCCCAATTCCCGTTCTTCCTAGGCCAATTATTAATGAACCTATTCGATTTTCCTGGTTTAGATTAAGATCTTTGCTTTGATTTGAATCTTCTCGTTCATTTAATTGGGGTAATGGATTTTGTTCATCATTTGATTTTTTGAAAGATAATGTTTTATTTAGGTCAATGTTTTTGAATCGTTGTTCATTAGTTTTTGACTCAGGAGCAATAGATTGATCTTCTAGAATTAAAGGTTGATTCGTTATTTGAAAACCAAAAGGTAAATGTATAGCTTTTAAAGCGTTTACAAATTCTGTGCAAGTTTTAAAACGATCTTCGGGTTTTTTTGAAAGAGCGCGGGCTATGATAGGTTTTTCACTCTCCTCAAGTGAAGAAAGATTTGGGGCATCATTTAAATGTGATTTAATAATATTTCGTAAATTATCCGATTCAAAGGGTTTTTTCCCAGTTGTCATTTCTTGGTAAACTATAGCTAGGCTATATTGGTCACTGAATCTGCTTGGTCGGCCCTCTATGAGTTCGGGTGCGGAATAAATTGGTGTAATTCCGCCTTCAAATTCTTGGTCTGCAATTGTAAGATCGTGTACTAGACCAAAATCTCCAATTTTTAAATGATTATGAACCAAAAATAGGTTTTGTGGCTTAATGTCTAAATGCTGTAGCTGATACTGTGAATTGATTACATCAAGTGCTTCCGCAGATTCTGCAAGGTAATGTAATACCTCGTTTTTTGGTATTCCCTGTAATATTTTTTGTTTGCATTCCTGATATCGGTCCCAAAGGTTTTTATCTGCAAGTTCCATAACAATAACTAGGCAGTTTTCGATAATATCAATTCGTTCCATCGTAAGAATGAAAGGATGTCTTATAATTTTAATACGGTCAATTGCGCGCCATTCTTGTTCTGCCCGTATGTCTGATTTTGCTCCAAGTTTTCCTGATACAAATTTAATGGCTTTAAGAATCCCTCCCGGAGCCATGCATTTCCAGACTTCGCCAAATCCACCACTGCCTATTTTCTCAAGGACTCGATAACCTGGAAGTGGTTCGTAATTCGGGTAAATTTTTATCATGGTGGATGCAATGTTTAACTTCAATAAATGTTTGGCAATATTTAATTACTAATATTACTTTAACATTGTTCATTGCCGAAATGATAAAAATAATGATCTAGATATAACATGATCATTTTATGTTGTTTCTTGTGAGAACTGCTTAATAATTGTGAGGTGAACTTTGGTTAGTGTGTTAGTTAGTGTTCGAAATGTTGAAGAAGCAAAAATAGCTTTAAGGGCTGGAGTTGACCTTATCGATTTAAAAGAGCCTGAAAAAGCTGCTATGGGTATGGTTGATTTATCAGTTGTTTCATTAATCCAAAATGCTCTGCCTTCTAATCTGCCCCTTAGCATGGCTTGTGGGGAGTTGTGCGATGTACCCAAAGGATCAGATTTTCTCCCTAGTGGTATTTCTTTTTATAAGTTTGGGCTTTCGAATTGCAAAAGTACAGGTCACTGGGTAGATAATTTGCTTTCACTCAAAGAGCAGGCCCTTTTATTAAATAAATCTGCTTTTGTAGTTCCTGTACTATACGGCGATTATTTAAAAGCTAATTCAAGCAAGCCATTCGCTCTTTTAGAACTTTTATTTGAGCATTCTTTTTTTGCGATTATGATCGATACTTGGGCTAAAGATGGTTCTTCGGTACTTGACTGGATTACAGTCGATGAACTTTTGCAAATACAAAATAAGTGTCATGCTCGTAATGTTAAATTTGCTCTTGCAGGGTCATTGAATCTTGAAAGAATAACGTGGCTTATTCGGGAGGGAGTCAAGCCTGCATGGTTTGGGTTTCGCGGTGCAGTTTGTAAAGAGCGCTCTCGAAATAAAACAGTTGATTTTGATTTAACTTCAGATCTTATTGCCGCAGTAAAAAGGCTGAAGAGTTTGTGATGATTTTAAATTAATTGTATATATGGTGGGGTTATTTTTTTTGTTATTGAATAGCTTGTAGAAAAAAGGATCGACATAATTTTGGTTGCACGCATCTTCCCAGTTTTTTGATGCTGGGAAGTTAACTGACTTCAACAAATATAATTCACTGAAATCGAAGTCTTGTGCGAATCGAAGTGCAACAGTATCAGAGCGCACATCCCTAGTTTGTGGCAAATAAGGTTCACCATTAATCTTTTGGTCCCTTTTGCAATATTGATGTGCATCTAAAAAAAACAAACCCAAGTCTTTTTTAAATGGTGTGATTGCCATTGTGGCGCCTTGGAAATGAGACATTAACGCAATGGCATTTTCAGTCATTATTGCCAATGATTCCCAGTGTTCAAGGAAAGGGTTTTTGTTTGCATTATTTAATTCTATTTTCCTCACCGCTTTTCCGCCGCCAACTACCACTACTGTGCAGGCGGGTTGCAATTTTTTTAGAAATTGGTCGAGTTTTTGGGGTAAGTCGTTTGTGTCAAGAAGGCTTCCTCCAACCTTAATGACATTACAGTTCATGGTAATTACCAGCTAATTTCATAATGCTATAGGCGCATGCCGCACTTGAATTTTCAATTCCGAATGCGTTAGAAAATGACTGAATCTTAGGCTTTGTTTTCCATTTAAATGATTCTACTATCATTTTTCCCAATGCTTCCCCCGATCCTGATATGCTGATCCATTTTGGTTCTTTATCTTTTCTTTGGAGATGTTTTTTCAGGGCAATCGTGATCCATTTGATTTGTGTTTTTATAGCAAGTTCGCTTGTTTTTATAACTCTAGACATTGGGACTTCATTTTGATCTGCACAAAGCATTTTGGCAATTCGCCTAGCCGAGTTTGTTTTTGTAAATGATCTTCCATCTGCGGTTTCAGTGTCTTCTTCATCTTCTTTTAAATTGTTTAGGAGGAGGTGGGCGTCCGCAATAGTTGCAAAAAATTCTTGCGCGTATTTGCTTCCTAATAATGATGCCATTGGGGTTCGTTTCATGCCGGTGTAAATAAGTTCGCCATAATTTAAACGTTGGGTGTCGGTGATACCACTTGGACTTGGGATTCCTTGATCGATGGATGTGATGTCTGTGGTGGTTGAGCCGATATCGATTGATAGCCCAAAGTTTTCAGGATGTTGTTTTGCAATAAAGCTTGCCAAGCCTAACCAGTTTGAAGCAGCACAAATTGTTGGGTTTTGGATTGCGTTGTCCAGAGGAATGAAATTTTGGGTTGTAGTCCAAACAAAGGGGGTGAATTGTTTCTTAGGAATGGAACTTAAGATGTATCTCACGCCTTCAGTTTTTGTTTTAAAGCAGTCGCATAGTTCTCCAGTCATGGTGATTGCGAGTGTTTTAATTTTTTTTGCAGGTATGATTTTTTCAAGAATCGTAGGTAAGGCGTTCTTTTTTTTCCATAGTGGAAATATGGTGTTTAGGGTGTACCCATCAGATTGGCAATATTTAATATTTGCCCCACCTATGTCGATGCCAGCGATTATTGATGTTTTTATTACCATAGAGTTTTCTGCGCTATATCGTCCCTTAATAAAAGTAATTTTATTCTATTGGATTTAAACAAGGGGCGATCTGATTTGGGACCTGTAAATGTTGATTGCTGAAAATTAAGGATTATTAGGTCTTAAATTGCGTTCCTGAAGGAGTTTTAGTTCTTAGCTAAATAGGGAAACGACTTGGTTATTAAGTGGTATAACGGCGTAACACACGGAATAAAAGTAGTTGTAGTACCATTTGTTATATTTTGACCTAATTTTTGGGTTTTTATTCGAATTGTTTTGGTTTTATCAATAAAAACAGTTGACCTATTGGTTATGTTGGGTTATTTTTCAATCACCTGCCTTTGTTTAAGCGTGTCTCACCTTTAATGGAGTCTTCACATGCTATCTTTTTCTGGTGGATCCAATAGATTTTGCGATGGTATTAATCGCCGAAATTTTCTTAAAATTGGCGCTTTCGGTTCCTCCCTCTCTCTTACTGATATGCTTCGAGCTAAAGAAGCAGGTAAAGTTGGTACGGCTAAGTCTGCAATTATGATTTATCTTCCGGGTGGTCCTTCCCACATGGATATGTATGACCTAAAGCCAAATGCCCCTTCCGAATTTCGTGGTGAATTCAAACCAATTTCAACCAATGTTCCTGGGATTCAGATCTCCGAGCATTTTCCTAACCAAGCTAAAATGTTTGACAAACTTGCCGTTGTACGAAGTCTCGTTTCTGTTGATGAACATTCCGATTCCCAAGTGATGACTGGTTATAGTGAAAATATAAATAGGGTTGTTCATCACCCATCTTTCGGGTCGGTTATTTCCAAGCTCCACTCTAATCAGTCAGATATCCCACCTTTTGTAAGCTTGAGGGGCATGACGAAAGGTACCGAACCTGGTTATCTTGGTATTGCTCATCGTCCATTTACTCCAGACGGTCCTGGTTTGCAAAACTTACGCCTTCCTAGCGGTGTTGAAAACGACCGTTATGATGATAGAAAATCGCTACTCAAAAACTTTGATAATGTTCGCCGTGAAATTGATGCATCTGGCACCATGAAGGGAATGGATTCTTTTGCCACGCGAGCCTTTGAAATGGTTGCATCAGGTACCGTTCGCAAAGCCCTTGATCTTTCGAGGGAAGAACCGAAAGTTCGTGATCGTTATAAAGGAGTTGAACAATTCCTTACGGCCAGAAGGCTTATCGAAGCTGGTGTTGGCTGTGTAACTCTTTCTTATGGTGGTTGGGATACCCATTCCGGCAACTTTAAAACCTTGAAAACACAGCTTCCAATGCTGGATCGGGGTATTTCGAGCCTCATTCAAGATCTTCACGATCGAGGCATGAGTGACGAGGTTGTTACGGTGGTTTGGGGCGAGTTTGGTAGAACACCAAAAATCAATATGCAAGATGGTGGTGGCCGTGACCATTGGTCAGCAGCTATGAGCGCCCTTGTTGCAGGTGGCGGTTTGAAAATGGGGCAAGCCATTGGTGCAACTAATGCCCGCGGGGAATATCCTATTGACCGCAAGTATAAGGTGCCTCAATTGTTAAGCACCATTTACTCTGCAATGGGTATCGATTCTTCAGCGACCTTCCCAGATAACTTTGGCCGTCCGATGTATATTCTGGATGATCGTGAACCTGTTACAGAATTGCTTTAAAGTAATTAGCTGATAAGTAATTCTAAGCGCTTCAGTTAAAGCTGAGGCGCTTTTTTTATGTAGTACCATGATGAATTCTGGCAAAAATAGCTTTCAAATAACGCCCTTCGCCCGCGTGGGCCATAAACGGATGATCAGGGCCGGCTCCGGTTAACTTTAAAATTTGAGCGGTCTTACCAGCTTGCCAAGCTGCTTTTCGCACTGAATCAAAAAAATCAAATTCTGAAACCAAACCAGTGCAAGAACAAGTGAGTAAAATGCCACCATCACTGACCACCTGCATAGCAAGTCGGTTCATATCTGTATATTTTCTAAGCGCAGTTTCAATTTCATCGCGATCACGGGTTAGCTTAGATGGATCTAAAATGACGACATCAAATTTTTCCCCTTTAGCTATGCAATCTCGCAACCAAGGGAAAATGTCTGATTGGACACATTTAATTCTTACTTTATTTAGGCTGGCATTATGTCTGGCAAGCGCAAGGACTTCTTCGTCGAGATCAATTGCGGTTACATCTTCAGCTTTACCCAGGGCTTTTGCATAAACGGAAAAACCTCCGGAATTACAGCAAAGGTCCAAGACTTTTTTATCCTTGCAGAAGGTGCTAAGAAGTAATCGGTTTTCGCGTTGATCTGCAAAAAAACCGGTTTTGTGGCCAGTGCCAGGGGTCACCTTAAAGCTTAATCCATTTTCATTAATGATTTCAGGGTTTATATCGTAGCCTGGTTCTTTGCAATTAAATGACTCTTGTTTTTGAACATGACTTTCAGCGAACCAAGTAATTTGATGTTCTGGATAATGTTTTAGAAGAATCGTTTGGATTGTGTCTTTAAGACGGTACATGCCCGAAGAAAAAAATTCGATGACGATTGTTTTCCCAAATTTATCAATGATGAGTCCGCTAAGGCCATCCCCTTCGCCATGAATAAGGCGGTATGCATTGGTTGAAGCTTCTAGATTTAGGGTTTCCTTACGGAGCCCAACGGCCAATCCTATTTTTTTATCAAAGAAAGCTTCGTCAATCGGTTCGTCTTGATTGGTTGTTAAAATGCGAAGAGAAATTCTGGAGTGGCCATTAAAAATACCACGGCCAGCCCATGCTCCTCCGCGGTCTTCGATGTCAACAATGCAGCCGTTGGGAATCTTTTGATCTGGTTTTTCAATCATTTTCTGGAATATCCAGGGATGATTTGAGTTCCTTACGATTTTTAGTTTGATAACAGGTAGTTTTGGATTTATGGTGTCCAAGTAACTAATTTCCTTTAAATAACTTGTGTTTTTGATCAATCCACATGAAGATAGGATATTAGTTAGTTAAAGCACGGCTTGGAAAATCAGTTTTTATCTCAAGTGGAGTTATTAAGCTACCAATGGAAATTCCAACGTTTAGCATTGAAAAAGCTGGCGACATAGCGATTGTAATACCATCGCCAACTGCTGAAAAAATGGCTGAAGATCTTATGCTTACCGCAACTGAATTAGTGCTGGATCCGTTAGATCAAATGAAGCCAAGCGGGCTTGTTTTTGATCTTTCTGAAGTTGATTATGTCGGGTCATTATTCTTGGGTTTTTTGCTTAGATGCCATAAAAGAGTCAAAAAACATGGGTGTGAAGTGGTAATTGCAGGGGCATCTCCCAATGCAAGAGAATTATTGCACCTTACAGGCCTTGATACACTCTGGCCCATCTACAATGATCGCAAGGAAGCAATTGCTGCTCTTAATAGCGATTGATTTCTTTCGGATTTAATTCTAAACGAGAATTTAATGTGGGTGACGAGATCGCTGTAATTAGGTGTCGAAATCTCACTAGGAAATTCGGCCCGAAAACCGTTCTTAATAATGTTTCTTTTGAAGTTTATCCAGGAATTATTGGTTTGTTAGGCCCAAATGGCGCAGGAAAATCCACTTTAATCAAGCTTATTCTTGGTCTAGATATCCCTACTTCTGGCGACATATCACTTTTTGGGAAATCCAAAGTTGAGTTAGGGAAAATCGGCTTCATGCCTGAAGCAAAGGCTATTATTCCTTCAATGAAAGGGTTTGAATTTGTTGCATTTGCTGGCGAACTCGAAGGCTTGAAACGCAAAGATGCTCTTAGGCGTTCTCATGAGATTCTTGATTGCCTAAGCATGGGGGAAGCGCGGTTTAGAAAACTTGGTGAATACTCTACAGGGATGATTCAAAAAGTAAAACTTGCACAAGCTTTGGTTCATGATCCAGACTTGTTAATCCTTGATGAACCTACCGCAGGATTAGATCCGCCTGCAAGAAATCAAATGTTGGATTACCTTAGTTATTTTGCCAGACAGCAAGGCAAATCTATCGTGCTTTCAACCCATTTACTTGGAGATGTGCAAGCAGTTTGTGATCAGGTTGTTGTTTTAAATTTTGGCGTTTGCCTTGCTTCTTGTTCGCTTGAAAAACTTGTAGGGAACAAAGCCGATAGCTATTTGATTGAAGTTACAGGAAACCAAATTGGCGCAATTGTTGCTTTGGGTGAAAGGTGCATACGTACGCAAGATATGGGTGGGTTCACTAAAGTATTTGTCCAGTGTGACTCATCTTTAGGGATAAATAATATTGCCTCAAAGATTTTGGCTGCAGGTGGTGTGATTAAAAAGTTCGTACCATTGGAAGGTAATTTGGATGATGCTTTTTTTGCTCTTTTAGATAAGCAAAGGTTGGTGGCGAACTGATGTCGGTTACCTCCCTTAATTCGTTTTTGGAATACAGGCCATGGCGTGGTTTAAGAAACCCGGTTTGGATGGGGGCGTTTGCTATTACTCGCGAATCGTTGAAATTAATATTCACTCGCAAAGTATTTTGGGTCGTATTCTCACTGGCTGTTTTGAATTTTCTTCTATATTTTTTTGGTCAGTATCTTTTCTTTTGGGTTGCCGATCAACAACCAGATGGATTGGTGCGCGTTGGTGGTTTTGGGCGTGCCAATCAAAACGATATGATGCAATTTCTGCGCAGTGTTTTGAAGATGGATGGATCTCCTGAGACCTTTCGGAATTTTATTAATCTGCAATCAAGGGGCATAATTGTGCTACTTGTATTGGCGGGCGCTTCTTTACTTGGCGAAGATTTAAATCAAGGTTCTTTGATCTTCTACCAATCCAAATCAGGTGGAATGAGCAATTATATTGGTGGTAAGTTTCTAGCAGCCTCTTTTCTGGTGCACCTATTCGCAACTATTCCTGCCCTTTTTCTTTTTCTTGAAATTTGTTTTATCGATACTTGGACCTACCTGCTTTATCATCCAAGATTGTTGCTTGGAATTATTGGATATGGTTTTGTAATTAATCTTGGGCTTGTTTCACTGTTGTTTGCTACGGTCGGATTTTTCAGGTCAACCATTGGTTTAATCATGTGCTGGGCGGGTGTGTTCTTTCTTCTCCCTTCTCTTTGTGCCATCATGATTGATCGCTTAAAATTAAATCCTGCGTTCAGGGTTTTAGATTTTTGGTACTGTGTTGAAAGGTTGGGTGAAAAATGCCTCGGTGCATCCCCTACCCTGCTTCCTGGTCATACCGATAATTCTTTAAATCCTTGGCTAGCCGTTGCTTCTCTGGGGTTTGTTTTTATGGTTAGTTCAATTCTTACCATCCGAATATATTTTAAAAAAGGTGTGGAATCATGATGGGGGTTTCATCTGATTTCGCCAAATCTGATGCTGTACCTTTGTGGTGCAGAAAAGTATCAAAATGGCATGGCAATTTTCTCGGATTAAATGATCTCAGCTTGGAACTTAGGCCAGGGATTACAGCGTTACTTGGTTCCAATGGTTCGGGGAAAAGCACTTTAATGAACTTGATATCTGGTCAGCTTTTTCCTGATTCTGGCTCGATTCATATTTTTGGAATTAATCCTTGGACTTGGCAGGGGAAAAAGCTTGTCGGTTATAGCCCTGATCTGGATTATTTTTACCCTTCATGGAGTATTAAAGATTTTCTTGCAAGAATGGCTTGTTTAGCAGGTGTTGAAAGTAAACGGGTTTCTGGTTTGCTTAATGAAATTCTTTCGGTGGTAGGTTTGTTATCAGTGCAAACTACATTGTTAAGACGCTGTTCGCTAGGAATGAGGCAACGGGCAAAAATTGCCCATGCTCTTTTAATGGATCCACCTTTGCTTATTTTAGATGAACCCTTTCGGGGTATAGATCCTGTAGGAAGGCGCGATTTAGTTCAGTTGTTATTACAGTTTCAAGCATTAGGAAAAACTATTTTGGTATCAAGTCACGAGTTGGAGGAAATTGAGAAACTTACAGATCAGGTAGTAATGCTAAGATCAGGCAGGGTTGTTTCCGCTGGGCCTGTTTCCCGGGTTCGAGATAGATTATTAAATAAACCAGTCGAAATTGCTTTGGAAATTCAAGATAATGAAAGAATTCGATTTCTTGCTCAATCCGTTTTAAGTCATTCAGAGGTACTTGGAGTTCGTTTGCCTGAAGGTGAAAAGCATGTTTTAATGGTGCTAACCAGAAAGCCAGAGCTTGTTTTTGCTCATTTGGTGATGATGTGTATTGAGAACAATTTTCAAATTCGCAGGTTGGAAGTGGTTGACGAAGCCCCTGCCGAAGTCATGGAGTCATTATTTGAGGGTTGATTTTTGAAAGAGGTTCAAGTTTGGAGTTTCTAAAATCTTTTATTCAAGGTGTAAAGTCCCAACTTACAGTCCATCTTTTTCGGGCTAGGGTTGGGCACGGGTTGTTTTGGGTTTCGGTTGGTTTTTTAATGCTTGTTGCCGGTGTTGTTGTTTCCGTTAATCTGAAAAATCAGTGGAACTATAAAACGCTTAAACCGCGTGGTCAGGTTGGCCTCAATTTTAAAAATTCAATTGAAATGATCGAGGCGGGTAGTTTGGTTTTGGGCCATAATGCTGGTGTTTCTGCTGTTTGTTCCGCTGTTGCAAGTGCAGGTTCTGGGTTATTGATCCAATCCGGGTTCCCGGTTTTCACCAAAAATGTTGTATTCTCTGTTTTACTAGGATTTCTGCTTCCTTTGTGGTGCCTTACTTTTGCGGTGGAAGGACTTGGGGCAGAAAGAGAAGGTAAGACCTTGTTTTGGTTATTCTCAAAGCCTGTTCCTCGGTCAAGTATTTACATTGGAAAATTCTTGGCGATTCTTCCCTGGGTTTTAATATGGAGCCTTGGTGGTTTTTTTGTTCTTGCAGTTTGTGCAGGTGATTGTGGGCTTTTTGCTTTCAAATTGTTTTGGCAGCCCATAGCTTTAGCAAGCGTAACTTATGCCTCAGTATTTTTCTTTATGGGCGCCTGTTTGCCTAGAGCATCTTTGATTGCCTTGGCCTATGCTTTTGTTGTTGAAACTCTTTTAGGAAGTATGCCTGGTTCACTTAAGCAATTAAGTGTCGCCTTTTATGCCAGATGTATCATGTTTCAAAAAAGTGCGAACTTAGGGGTGGTTTTAGAGCAAGGTGGTGGGTATGGTGATTTTTCGGAAACAATGGCAATATGCTTTATGATGGGTATAGCATTACTATTTCTGGTTGCAGGAATATTCTTTTTTGGGAAGATAGAGCTAAGAGGCCAGAGATAATTTTTTTACCGGTGACCAATGCAAAAAAATGATAGCACCCCCAGACCTGATTTGTTTATTGATTTCCCTAAGCATGGGTATCGAGGTGATTTATTCCCTGATAGCTTTCCCAGTTCTTTTCCTGGGCACTGCCTTTGCATTTCTCGACAGTTCGGCGCAAGAGGTGGGTCTATCGCTGCGAAAGTTGCCAAAAAATTAGGTTGGCAAATCTATAGCCATGAAATTCTTCAGTACATGGCATCTAATCCAGCAGCAAAACAGGAGTTGTTTGATTTTGCAGGCCCTAAAATTGTTGACTGGGTGCAAGGTCAATGGTCGCAACTAGTTGACGAAAAGCGAATTACTAGGACAGAAGAAGTTGAAGATTTGGCCCGTGTAATTTTGCTGCTTGGCTGCATTGGTAATACTGTTTTTGTTGGTTCAGGTGCGGGGTTTCTTGTTCCAGAGGTTAATCGTTTGCATGCCCGAATTATTGCCCCTTTTGAGGATCGAGCTTCTTATATTTCGCAATATGATCGTTTAACCTTGGAAGATTCAAAAGATAAAGTTCGAAACTCTGATGAAAGGCGCGTGGAATTCCTGCACGGTCATTTTAAGAACGTCATGATTGAACCTTATTGCTACGATCTCGTTTTAAACTCAAGTCGGTTGGGTGAGGACTGTACGATTCAAACTATTATTCAAGCTACGCGAATTAAATACGGGTTCTAATATCTAATTTGCGCTGGAGACTTGCTTGTTAGCAATTGGAATTTCTGGTCGGTTGCTATCCATGTTTTTTCCGCGTAGCGTGAGAAATCCTCTTTCAATTTCCAAAGCTTGTAACAGCATTGTAGGGCGTGGTTGATCTGCTTGAAATCGAACCACTGCTACCGGTTTTCCCTGATGCCGATACCAGGATATTTCAATTCCGTTTTGTCTTGCCGTATCTGATATTTTGTCGAACATCGATAGCAAGGATATGGGCAAAGCACCTGCTTTTAATGAATAAACTTGAATAGCAATCACATTGGGTTCGTCTTTGGCAAGCCAAAGTTTTAATTCTGCTGAAACGATGGTGCTTAGTTTTCCTTCGCCCCAACGAAACCCTAAACGCAATCGATCTGGTTCTAGGCAGATTCGTGGAGCCCGAATGTAATTAGGGAAATATTTGTTCTTATTGCCTGTTTCGTCGAGTTCTTCAGAAAAAAAGCTGTTGATCTGATCTTCTTTGAATTGTGCATACCATTCTTTTTCAGTTCCAACAGCTCCAACGAATTCGAAACACTCAGAGGTAAATTCCTTTGATTTGTCGCTTTTGTTTGGATCGTTTGCTACTAGCAAAGCGGTTTTGTAAAAATTCGGTTCATGTCGAATGATGGAGTATAAAATAACTCCCCCAATCGATAGTAGACTAAGGAAAGTTGCCAGTGCCAAATATAAAGATAATCTTGCCATTTTGATGCAGGTCTCTTTGCCTGAAAATACCAAAAACCAACCCAGACTTCTCCTCAATACCAAGGATTTAGCTTAAAAGTCAACCCAGTGTGAGTTTCGAAAGAAACATTTGATGATATTGGAACAGGATTCGTAAATTTTATAGGGATCTGTGTTTAGAAGTTTAAGAATTTGGGATATGGGTTGTTTGCTGAGTCTGGGTTGTTGTTGGCGGGATGCTTCCTACGTGCGGTTGGAAACCTTTACCGATTTTTTCAAGATTGAGCTTTATAGTGACGATTCCATTAATACGGATTCCCAAGTTAAGGAAATTCCAAAATTTGTATATTTGGGATGGTTAGGAAGTAAAGAGGGAGTGGTGGTCATGCGAAAAGTTTTATCAAGTATTCTGGTCTCTGCAGCTTTTTGTTTTGAGGCTTCCTTTATTCAAGCTCAAAATCTTCCATCTGGCCAAGGCCCTCGCCCTCTTGCTGAGCCAATCCCGTTAGGTGGTTCAAACCTTGGTAATCAGGGTTTTCCGAATTCTGGACCAATGGGGAATCCCCAGTCCTTTGGTGAACCCGAGGAGGCACCTCTAGATCTAAGTTTGTCCGGTTTGTCGCCTAGTGCGTTTATGGAAGAGCCTCCACTTATTGAATTTGCATGGTACGGTAGTATTGGTGCAAGGGCATTAAAAAGGCAGAATAACGGCAGCTTAGGGTCTGCTTATCAAGGTGATGGGGATGTATTGGGTGCTGCAGATTTTGCTCGTTTACCCGAGGTTCAAAATTTTAACCAATTGAGTCCAGCGATGGGTTGGGGACCTACTGTGACTTTTGGGTTCATTGAAAACAATCACATGCTTGAGTTCTACGGTTTTTATATTCCACAAAATTCAACATCGATTTCCAATACCGATCAAGGAAGGTTATCCAGTCCATTTGGTAGCTCACCTCCCCCACCCTATGCACCGGCTGGTTTTCAGGGTCTTTGGTTAAATGCGGATACCATGACAACAACTATGAATTCTGCAATTGGGAATGCTGAACTGAATTACCGCTATGCAAGCCCTGGGATTAAAGATGTCGAGTTTATGTTTGGGGTAAGGTATTTTGATATCCTTGAAAACATGATTTATTCGACCAATCGTTCAGGCGATATAAATACATCAAATCCTAAATTGGAAGCCAACTATAATGCTCGTGCCCATAATCATATTTTAGGGTTGCAAGTAGGTTCTGAATATAATCACCGAGTTTTCAAGCATTTAGGAATAGGGATGATGACTAAAGGTTCTGCAGGCGTGAACTGGTGGAATTCGCAAGTTTCGCTTGTGCGCGGTGATGGCTTGCAAGGGTTTAGCGGATCACAAAACGGAGCAACCTTTGCATCGATTTTAGAAATGGGATTCTATGCAGATATTCTGTTGCTTGAAAGGGCCCGATTCAGGGCGGGTTATAATGTTTTGTGGGCTATAGGAATGGCAGAAGCTTCTTCCCAGTATAATTATAATCTTAGAGAAACCACGGGTTCCAGTGATATCGGTACTATCTTTTATCAAGGGCCAACTCTCGAGTTGCAATTCTTGTTTTAAAAGAATGCTAATCTTTTTGCTATAGGGGCCTGCCATTTTTTGGTGGGCCTTATGCTTTTCCAAGCACGATACAACTATTACTGCCCCCAAAACCAAATGAATTAGATATCACTCGTGTAAGCTTTTTCTCAATTGTTGTATTTGCAACATGATATAAATCGCAAGCTGGATCTATGTTTTCGAGATTGATAGTCGGTGGAATTGCCTGCTGTTGTAATGCTACGAGGCATGCTGCAGCCTCAATCGCACTAGAGGCGGCAAGTGCGTGGCCTGCCATGCTTTTGATGGAACTAACAGGGATGTTTCGAAACTGGTTTAAAAATACAGTTCGGATTGCATTTGCTTCACCAACATCCCCGACCGGGGTGCTGGTACCATGGGCGTTAATGTAATCGACTGCATCAAGATTGGTTTGACTGTTGGCAAGAGCGTTTTTCACAGCAGTTTCAATTTGCAAAGTATTAGGATTAGGAATAACAGGATGAAAAGCATCGCTAGAGAAGCCGCCACCTAGTATTTTTCCATGGCACGAAGCTCGCCTGTTTTTGGCGTGAGATGCTTTTTCAAGGATAAAAATTGCGCCCCCTTCGCCAAGAACAAAGCCATCACGATCTTTGTCGAAAGGCCTAGATGCTTGTTCAGGGTTATCGTTTCTGCGCGAAAGAGCTCTAAGGTTTCCAAATGAGGCCAGAGTAATTGGCGTTACATTTATGGAGCATGCGCCAACAATGCATATATCAACAATCCCCATTTTTAGCCAATTTGCACCAAAAATCAGAGAGTGATTGGCGGAAGCGCAAGCCGTGGAGACTTGAAGTGCCGGGCCCTCTATCTGGTATAAATCTTTTGCGTACTGAAAGTACGGAGCGATTTCGCGCCCTGGTAATTTGTAGTTGTCGCCTCCCAAGAAAAAATTCTCTTCCCAAGATAAAAGCCAGTCCGAACCAGTTCCCAATATCAAACCTGCGTTTTTTCTATCTAATTCCTTTTGGATGTCAGCATCTTGGATTGCTTGACCAAGGCAATGAATGTAAAGTTGCTCGGCTTTGGATCGAGAGCGAAATGTTTCTTTTGAAACTTTATTTGATGCTGGTACCTCATCGATGTAAGCTGCAATTTGACTAGGGTGATTTGTGGTATCAAACAATTCAACTTTTCGTACCGCCGATTTACCTTCCATCAGCATTTTGGAAAATTCCGCAAGGTTAAAGCCCATTGGGCAACCTACACCTACTCCAGTAATCCAAATCTCGTCATCCATTGCTTTTTGTAATCCTTAAATGCTTGCAGGAATAAAATCAGCAAGCACATTGATGGCGATTTGGAATGTCCAGTCCGTTTGAAAATTGTCCGGAATCTTAAAAAGATTTTCAAGCGACAATGGCGTAACAAATGCTGGGTTCTTTGCGTTTTTGTTCCAAGAAATGCTCAACCCTGGATACGGGCTTTTATTGCCATTTGTTTTCTTTTGCTTGGTAATTGCAAGGGCATACCCTTCAATTATTTGATTGTTATGGCTTTCCAAGTGATATAAAGAAAATTCTTCTTGGTAGCCCGTCCAAATAAGAACAAGTCCTTCAGCGAAATTGTTCTCTAGTGAAGTAAAGCCCGCAAGAAGGCCCTGCCCTTCAAGTCCTGCAAATCCACCCGCCCCAAGATTAATTCCATTCATCTGATACGCTAGGCTGACTATTCCAGAGGGGGAATGCAAGGAATCATAAGGCACTAAGTGGGGCGAGATTCCCCATGCGCTTTCGAGTTTGAATTTATCGAATGCCCCTGCAACTCTTTTTCGGCCTGGATGTTTGGGGGAAACAATAACGCCCCAATTTGCAAGATTTTTAATTTCTTTAGTTGCTTGGTGGGTGCATTGCAGTGCGATTACAGTTTGGTCGTCCAAATATTTTAAAATTGAGGTTGATAAAGGGTTTGGCAAGGAAGGGTTAAGTTCGGTGCGAAGTTTTGCTATTTCACTGCTTAATATTGTGAATTTGCTGAAACCAAGTATTTGATAACTTGAATTCCCCGAACTAATTCCCTCAGAAACCACCTTAAACACAGGATATCCTTTATTTTCCGAAAAATCACCTTACGATCAAGTATTTAAGCTAAATTGCCATTTGGATCAATCCAAAAGAAGAAATCTTGATTTCAATAAAATTTGCGAGGGTAAAAACAGCGATTATCCTTATAAATAACAATAAGGTCATTAAAGTTCCCAGTTAAGGACAAAAGGCAAATAATATCATGCCACGAGATCCATACGAAGTCTTAGGCGTTTCGAAAAACGCAACCGAAGATGACATTAAAAAGGCTTACAGGAAGCTTGCCAGAGATTTTCACCCTGACCGCAATCCTGGAGATAAGCAGGCGGAAACGAAATTTAAGGAAATTCAAGACGCTTTCGAGGTGCTCCATGATAAAGAAAAGCGTGCCAAATATGATCAATTTGGGTTTGTAGATCCTTCCGCAGGTTTTGGCGGGGGACCGAGAGGTCCAGGTGGTGGCTTCCATGGCGGATCAGGTTCCATCAACATGGAAGATTTGGCAGGTATGTTTGGAGGCAATGCAGGAGGCGGATTTGATTTTGGCTCTATGTTTGGGAAAAAAGCTAAGGGAAGAAGAAAGCCTTTCAATCAACCTCAAGATAGCCATTTTGATGTAGAGGTTCCTCTAGAGAAAGTTGTACTCGGCGGTAAAATTTCTCTCTCTTTAAATGGATCAAATATTGACGTTAACATTCCTCCCGGTGTAAAGGAGGGCGGAAAAATTCGGCTTACTGGTCAGGGGCAAGATGGTGGGAATTTGTATCTCACTATAAAAGCTGCAGCCCATGCTTATTTTAATAGAGAAGGCGATAATCTCGTTGTAGAGGTTCCTATTTCTATTTCAGAGGCTATTCTGGGTACTAAAATCGATGTACCCGTAATAGATGGTACCAAATTGACTGTCAAGGTCCCTCCAGGGGCCTCCAGCGGCGCAAGATTGCGAATTAAGGGTAAAGGTGTTGGGTCAGGTGATTTGTTTATTCAACTTAAAATTATTGTGCCTTCCTCCATTGATGAGCCTAGCAAGCAACTTGTTGAAGAGTTTGCAAAACTTAATCCGCAGGAACCTCGAAAAAATATGCCTTGGAATTAATAATCATAGGTGATTTGATGGCCTTATCTGAGTTCTGTTTTTCACAAAAATATAAGCTTAAATCGTCGGATGATTTTCGAAAAGTGTTCGCCTTTAGGGTGAAAGTTACAAATCAGCATCTTGCTCTTTATGCCATGCCTAACGGTCTTTCTTTTAATCGGGTGGGGGTTGCAGTAGGCAAAATCAACGGCAATGCGGTTGTGCGAAATCGAATTAAAAGGCTGTTACGAGAGGCTTTTAGATTGACAAAAGATCAACAGCAGGCTCAGGGGTTCGATTTAGTAGTTGTTCCTAGAAAAGGAGCCATCTTGGAATTAGGCACTCTAAAAGATTCGTTTATGAATCTTACATCGCAGGCATTGAAGTTTCTAAATGATAAAAAGCGACGATGAGAGCTGTATTGTTTTTTATAAGTATGATTTTGGTTGGAATGGTGCGTTGTTATCAGCTTATATTAAGGCCGATATTGCCAGCGGTTTGTAAATTTCATCCGTCTTGCAGTGAATATTTCATTGAAGCTGTTAATAAGTATGGCCCGTTTTCAGGTGCTTTGAAAGGGGTTGGAAGGGTTTGCAGATGTAATCCTTGGAATCGGGGAGGTTATGACCCCCCCTGAATATAAAGGATTGAATTGCTAATTTTCAACTTGGCCAGCTTCTTCTTTTAGATAAGGAAGAATGACTTTTATGCCAATGATTCCTCCAAAAATCGCGCCTATAATCAGAAGGATAATAATGAATTTCCTTCCGCCAATTTCGAACATATCCCAAAGGCTAAGTAATATCTGGCTTAAAAGTCCCAAGGCTACCACACCCCCTAGCACTGGGATTGCAGAAGCGAAAAGTGGTCCCAGTGGTGCGTCCATTCTGGCAAACCACCAGCATGAAATTTCTATCACTTGAATGATTAAGGCGGATGGTGCAATGATTACCTTGAGAAAGTTTGGGAATCCCGTCATTGCTAGGCAAAAACCTGTAATTCCGTAAAGCATCGCAAAACCAAGCAAATGCACATGGGAAGATAGAGCAAGTTTCTCAAGAGATTTTGCAGATGATTTTTCGGGCGCACAGTAATCCGTGAATTCTTCATATGTGTTTAATGGGAAATTTGCCGCACTTCCTCCCGCATTTGCATCATGACACCTTACGCATCTTGATTCAATAATCCCTTCGATATTGGCAAATCTTTGCGAGCCATCTTCAGTGGTATGAACCATATGAGGCGAAATTTTTAGCGATTCTAGTTTGCCTGTTAATGGGTAACCTTGCAGTTGTGAATTCTCGTAATACTCTTTCTTGTAGCCATTTTTAATCCAAGCCAATAGCGCAATTCTTTCGCCATCGATATCTTGATAAACTAATTTTTCAACTTCGGGATCATTCTCGATACGGGATATTTCTTTAGCTAGTGCTTCTGGTTTGTCTTTCAGTTTCTCTTCAGCAAGCTCGGTCAAGAGAATCCGCTTTTCTTTGATTGCCCGTTTAATGCCCCCAGCTCTTTTGCTGGTAAAGGCGCTTCTCATACTTCCGGTGCCATTAAAAGGCTTTGATTCATTTGCAATCAAAAGGCGTTCGATATGTGAATACTTTTTAGAACCATGGAATTCAGAGACGGTTTCTTCAGGGCCTGGCAAGGGTTGCCCAGCATTTGCAGATTGGAAATGCAGATTAACAATTGCAGAAGTGAAACCTACTCCAATGCTAAGTAATAGGGTAGCGACAACGATTTTCCCTGCAAAAGGCAATTTTTTTAAGTATGATTCGTTCATGATTGGTTCTCTCGGGGGCTGGATTTTGTTTTAACAAGCCCTTCGCCTAGTACTAAGATTTTTTCGATCGCTTGGTTTATGGGTAGTAAAACAGTGGCTCCAGCAGCAAGCTTATGCCCACCCCCACCGAATTGCTGTGCAATTTGGCAAACATCCGCACCAGTACGCGAGCGGAAGTTGACGCGTGTTGTTGTTTCATTTATTTCTAAAAAGAAAATCACAATATCTGCACACGATGTACTTCGTAGATAAACGATAAGATCTTCCGCATCAGATGTTCGTGCATTCGCATTGCTAAAATCTGTTTGGGTAAGCCATGAGTAGACTAATTTTCCGCCTTGCCTAGTTTGGCACCTCGATAACATGGTTCCTGCAAGTTTTTGTTTGGCCAGACTGTTGCTATCAAACAATGCATCATAAAGCATGGTCGGAGTGGCACCTAGCTTGATCAAATCTCCTGCAAGGGAAAAACTGGAAGCGGTTGTATTTGCGTGCCTAAACCAACCAGTATCGGTTGCAATTGCAATAAACATATGGTTTGCAGCGGAGGCAGTCGGAGTTACACCAAAATAATTAAAACATTCATAAACAAGTCTGCCGGTGGCTTCTGCTGAAATATCCAATATTAAGGGGTTACCAATGTAGTCTTGGGTTACATGATGGTCGATTACACAGGTTGGTACAAACTGTTGTTTAATCCAGTTTCCCATTTCGGCAAGTTGGCTCCAGGTGCCTGTATCAAGCACGATTAATCCGTCCCAATTTTTGTTAGGGTCGGCGTCTTGCCCATAGACGCGGAGGATTTTACCCGGATCCATGAAAACATAGCGTTGTGCGAAAGGGGTTGGAAGATGGATTTCAACCTTTTTTTGTAGTTTCTCAAGCAATTCCAGCATGGCAAGGCACGAACCAATCGCATCTCCATCCGCCCTTGCATGGGTGGTTAGAAGAATATTGGTTTTTCCTTGAAGGAAATCGGCTAACGGTTTCAAGTTGGCAGGCATATTTTCACTCTGTGACATCTATTCATAATAATCTTACAGGAAATTAACACTCATTTCATAGTGGGATTTTGCGTAACCTAAGAGAATTTATTAAAACTGAAATAGAGCTTAAACTCATTGTTAATCCAGCAAGCAATGGTGACAAAAATCCAAATGCGGCCAATGGTATGCTTAACATGTTATAAATGAAAGCCAATGCAAGGTTTTGCCTTATTGCATTAATTGTAAACCTGCTTAATTTTCTAGCTTTAACAATAGCCATTAGATCGCCCTTTAGCAAAATAATCCCGGAACTTTCTTGTGCTAAATCGGTGCCGGTGCCCATAGCGATTGAAACCTGGGCCAAGGCCAAGGCAGGTGCATCATTGGTGCCGTCTCCAGCCATTCCTACTTTTTTTTCTTGAAGAATAAGATTTTTAATAAATGCAGCTTTGTCTGCAGGGGTGTTGTTTCCATGGAAATCATTAATATTAAGTTGTTTGGCGACTTTGGCGGTGGTCTGTTCGTTGTCGCCACTAAGTAATATTACTTTTATGCCATCGTTTTGTAATTGCTTAATTGCCTTTTCGGAGGAAGGTTTTATAGGGTCTGATAATTCGATAAATCCTGCATTAATACCTTTAATCCCAACCCAAACTTTTGTTGATTCATTATTTGCAAATTCTTCCAATCCGTTGATTGAAGTGTTTATGCCTTTTTCGTTAAGGAAATTGAGTTTTCCTATTGCTGTTATCTGGCCTGAAATTATGCCAGAAGTGCCCTGCCCCGGTTCTTCGTGAATTTCTGTAGGGGAGCTTAGAGTAATTCCTTTTTTTAAGGCAAAACTTACAATCGATTTAGAAAGAGGATGGCTGCTTGATTGTGCTAGGCTTGCTGCATATTTTAGCAATTCATCTGGGTGAATGTTTGCGGAAGCATGAATTGCAGTTACACTTGGTTTTCCTTCTGTAAGTGTTCCCGTTTTGTCTATTACGAGGACATTAATATGCATTAGGTTTTCAAGGTGTTGCCCTTTTCGCACTAAAATGCCGAGCATTGCTCCTCTGGAAATTCCAACGCCTACAGCCATGGGTGTTGCTAAACCCAAAGCGCAAGGGCAGGCGATTACCAGAACAGCGATAGATTTTTGCAATGCATCAATCCACCCCAGTGGCCCTTCATTTTTAATGATCCAGTAAATTAAAGTTAACGCTGCGATCAACAGCACTAATGGAACCATGATTCTTGAAATAGCATCAACTGTTGCCTGAATGGGAAGCCTGGTCCGTTTTGCATCTTCAACCATCTGGATGATTTTGGCCAGCATGGTTTCTTTACCCGAGCCTGTAGTGGTTAGAGTGAAAGAGCCATTTATATTTACAGTGCCTGCATATACAAAATCTTTGCTTTCTACATCTCTGGGCATGGGTTCTCCAGTAATCATCGATTCATCAATGCTGGAATTGCCTATCGCAATGATTCCATCTAGGGGGATTTTTTCCCCAGGCCTAACCCGCACAAGGTCGCCCGGCTGGATAAGATCTATAGGAATGTTTGTTTCAGCACCAGAAGGGCCGATTAATCGAGCTTCCTTGGGTATAGACATGATCATTTGTGATAGTGCTTTGTTTGCTTGTTTATGTAGGCGATTTTCAAGAAACTGCCCAAGCAGCATTAGGACTACAATTCCAGCCGAAGATTCAAAGTAACTGTGATGGCCAAACAGATCGGGTTGTAATACTGCAAGTAAGCTTAATGTGTGGCTTGCAAGAACCCCTAGGCCTACCAATGTAAACATATTCCACGGGCCGGGCCATAACGACTTCAAAAAGCTTTTAAGAACTGGATAACCAAAAATAAACACAACCAGTGAAGAAAGGATCGCTTGTACTATTAAAAATTCGTGGGAATCAAAAACTGGAAGGTGGCTTCCTAGAAGCGGTAACCATAACGCAGAAGCAATTAAAATTTTAATTAACTCTGGGTTTGTGGTTTTCAATTCTTCATTTGCTGTAGCCATTGCCTCTAGAGGCATGCCGCATTTTGGGCAGCTTCCAGGTAAAAACTGTATTATTTCCGGGTCCATTGGGCAGGAATAACGCAGATTGCCATCTGTTAAAACCATCGGCTTGGTTTTGATTACTTTGAGGTCATTTTTTAAGTAAGATTCAGGATTTAATTCAAACTTTTTAGCGCAAGAAGCGTGGCAAAAATAATAGGTTTCGTTGTTATAAGTTTTAGTTGCAGCAGGATTACCTGGGTCAACCATCATGCCGCAAACAACATCCTTTACAGATTTTAAAGGCACAGTTTTTCCCCTTCTAATACCCATTCTAGTAAGCAAGGATATCTAAGGCCCAATGTTTAAATATTTACCCACTCTATTTATTTGTTTGCCCAAAGCTCCAGGAGGTAGGACTTCTTAAACAATTCTTGAAGAAATAGCAATTTACTTGAAGATTTATCACTAAAAATCCGATTTTTCATTAGAGGTAGACCAAGTCAGCTTTTTTCAGAAGTATTGGTCTTAATTTTGGGTAAGGGGAATTTGCTATGGTCATGAATTTACTGGGTGTTGCTCTACTAACCACATGCTTTCAGCAAACACCTTCCGAGGAATGGCCTCTGAACACCCCTAAGTTTCAGATACCGATTCGTGTGCATCAAGAACGTAAGGAACAAATTAAAGAATTGGTTCTTTATGTTTCTAAAGATAAAGGAAAAACATGGGAAGTTTCTACCCGTGCGAAACCTAATCAGGAGGCTTTTACCTTTGTTGCAAAGGAGGATGGCCCACATTGGTTTAGTATTGGGGTTGTCGATGTAAAAGGTATTCAAGAGCCTGCAGATATTGCCAAGGCTCAAGTTGGACAGAAAGTTTTAGTGGATACGCAAAAACCAGACATAAAACTAAAGGCGGAAAAAGTCGGAGAAGAGATTCAAGTTAAATGGGAAGTCAAGGATGCCAATCCTGATATCAATTCGATGAAGCTTGAATGCAAAATTGAAGGCAACGATTCTAACGAATGGATTCCTATCAGTATCAAGCCTGTGATGGATGGTAGCGGTACTTTTAAAGTTCAAGGTGCAGGAATGCTATCTGTACGGCTTCAGATGAGTGATACCGCTGCGAATTATGCCAGCGTTATTGTTGATATAGGCAGCCCAAAGGGTTCTATTCCTATGCCAAATTTGGCCGCTGTTCCCAGCACTATTGCCCCCACTCAAATTTCAAATGCAGTTACAGATCCCAATAGTTTAAACTCGCAATCAGTTTCGGCCGTTCCAGAAAAACCTGCAGATTCAAGCCCAGTTGTTTCAAATAATGTGCCTCCAATGCCTTTAAATACCGAAAAAATTCCGCCTATGTCCGGGCTTACTATGCCTAATACTGCCATTCCTTTGCCTGCAGGAAACCCTTTGCCCGCGGTAGATGACCTTGCTAAAAACAATTTGCCCTCCGCAGTCCCGGTTTTTCCAGTTTCTCGGGGAGCAAAAGAAGTTGATCTTGGAAGCACTGTGCCACCTGCTCAAACTATTCCTGGTTGGAATGGAACCTCAAATACATCAAATTTAAACGGTGTGCTGGCTTCTTCAGCGGGTGGTGCAAATGCTAATCAAAACACAAATACAGTTCAAAATCAGCCGACAACTGGCGCATCTAAAAGGATTTTGCCTGCCTTGCAAATCGTCAATAAAAAACAAATTCGCATTGATTATGAGGTTGCAAAGTTTGGCCCTTCAGGATTAGGTTCTGTTGACGTGTATAGCACGCTGGATGATGGTCAATCTTGGACACTCGCATTAACTGAAAACAGCTTGGTATCCGACCCACGAAGCATGATGCCAGTTAAAGCTTCGATTGTAGTTCCTGTGGCCCAAGAAGGTGTTCCGGTAGGTTATTATGTGGTTGTAAAAAGTAAGGCTGGTTTGGGAAAAAGTCCACCTGTGAAATCTGATATTCCCCATATTCGAGTCGAAGTTGATACAACTTTTCCCGAGGCGGTGCTTTATAGTCCTCAACCAGAACCCGGCCAGCGAGACACTCTGGTTCTTACGTGGAAAGCAACGGATCGTAACCTTTCATTGAACCCTGTAACATTGGAATGGAGTGAAAAACGAGAGGGGCCTTGGACTCCGATAGGGCCAGGTGAATTACCTAACACAGGGAAATACACATGGGCCATGCACCCAAATATGCCTGCAAGTGTTTATTTGAAACTAATGGTAAAAGATTCCGCGGGCAATGTTGCGGTTGCGCAAACGCAAGAACCCCTGTTGATCGACCTGAATATACCCGAAGTCAATGTGCTTGGAATTTCATTAAATTCAAAATAATTTAGATTGTTGGTGATAGACTTAATTTTGATGGCTTTCCTTGCTAAAATAAATCATAGTATTAAATAAACAATACTTAAGTTTAGCGGGGCGATATGGCGGACAAACTTTCCGAAACTCTTGTCTCACATCCAAAGAAGCAGGCCCCTGCTTCTTCCAAAGATGCATGTCTGGTATTGATATATCCAACTGGGCCCGGCATGGGGCTTCGGTATGCCCTAGCTGATCAGAATGTAATTATCGGTCGTTCCCCTAGTTGCCAAATTCATATCGACAATGCTTCTGTTTCTAGGCAACACGCCAGGATTGATCGAGATGAGGCGGGAGTATATTTTGCAACCGATCTTCAAAGTACTAATGGCACATTTGTTAATGATGTTCCTGCCAACCAAACCATAATGAAGGATGGGGATTATTTGAAGGCCGGAAATTGTATTTATCGATTTCTTGCGGGTGGAAATATTGAGGCAGATTATCATGAGGTTATTTATAATCTTACAATTATTGATGCCCTTACCAGTTGCCCTAATAAAAGGTTTTTTAATGAGTTTTTAGACCGTGAAATTGCTCGATCCAACAGGCATAAGCGCCCTTTATCTGTACTAATGATTGATATTGATAACTTTAAAACGGTTAATGATACCATGGGGCATCTTGCAGGCGATGCTGCTTTAAAAGCGATGTCTACTCTGATTCGCGAAACTATTCGAAGGGAGGAGCTTTTTTCAAGGTTTGGTGGCGAAGAGTTTGCGATTATTCTTCCCGAAACCAAAATTGAACAAGCTTTAAATCTTGCTGAAAAAATTCGGGCAATTGTTGAAAACAATCAATTCGAATTTGAATCTAAAAAATTTAATATTACTGTGAGTGTTGGTGTCGCGACAACTAATGGCGATCCTCCCACTACTATCGATCAATTAATTCAACAAAGTGATACCCGACTTTATATGGCTAAAAACACTGGTAGAAATAAAGTGGTTTTTCAAAGTCCGTCTCCCTGATAACATTATTGGTCTGCCAGAAATGTTCCTAAAAGGGTTTCTGCTCCCATACGGTCAAAGTTGATTTGACCTCGGTACTTTCCATCCAAAAGTTGAATAATCATAAATGATTCTGTATCGGCGATTATTTCGTAATTTCCCCTATCCATTCTTTTCACAACACCCCTATCGTTGCTTACCGGCCCTTCGTATTCGAGATATTCCAAGCGGTGATCGTGGATTTTTTCTGCAAGGAACGGGGTATTTCCAGGTAATAGGTTTAAACGCCACGTTTCAAGAACCCCTTCTTTTTCTAGCATAAAATCGAAGTGTTGGGTCGGATGGTTGTGGGATAGGATTACATATCGGTTGAAGGATTTCATGAGTTCTCGGATTTATATGGCTAATCAATTGCAATTCAGCTGCTAAGATTATATTCTATTCAAATACCAAGAGCGTCTTATTTAATGGCTTTCGAGGTAGTAGCTGAGCAGTTGTTCGCGTCGAATAACTGTCTTGCGCTGGGAGCTACTATCTCGATTTTTAAAACTTTTAACCCATCTCATGACTATAAATCAATTTAAACTTTTTGCAACTTGCGCAAAAGGACTCGAAGATATTCTTGCATCTGAACTTTTGGCCCTTGGTGGGGCAGATGTCAAGGCAGGCGAGGGAGGCGCTTCTTTTAAAGGCGATTTGGCGCTTGTCTATAAGGCTAATATCTGTCTCCGAACTGCGGTTCGCGTTCTTTTTTTTCTCGCAGAAGCTCCTGTCGATAGTGATGAAGCCCTATATGAGTTTGCTTCTTCCATTGATTGGTCCAACTACATGACTCCTGACCATACGCTTATGGTTGATTCTAATGTTCGTGATTCTAATTTGACCCATAGCCAGTTTACTTCCCAAAAAATAAAAGATGCTATTTGTGACCAGTTTGTTGAGAAGGTTGGTCGAAGGCCTTCCGTTGACAAGGAAAACCCCCTGGTTAAAATTAATTTCCATCTCAGCAATAACCATGGCGTAATTAGTTTGGATAGTTCAGGTGATTCACTTCATAAGCGCGGGTACAGGCCAAAGCAGTGGAAAGCTCCTCTTAACGAAGCTTTGGCTGCAGGCCTGATTCAGTTGGCTGGCTGGAATTCTTCTCAAACTTTTTGGGATCCCATGTGTGGTTCCGGAACTTTGCCTATCGAAGCTGCGACTCTTGCAACTGCAAGGGCCCCCGGCTTAACCCGCAAGAAATTTGGCTTTCAAGGTTGGGTGGATTTTGAGCAATCCCTGTTTATTGAAATCCGAAACCAAATTCGTAATCAGGTCGAAATTATTCCAGAACTTAATGTTATTGGTTCAGATTTAAGGGGCGATTCCCTGCGGGCTTGCAAGGATAACGCAGGAGCTGCTGGGGTTGGCCATCTGATTGATTTTCGAAAAGAAGATTTTGAAAATATAAAACCAATTCCTGGAACAACCGGTATTTTGTTTTTGAATCCTCCTTATGGAATTCGCTTGGATCAAGAAGAAGGCGTTGCTGATGTGTATCGTCTAATTGCTTCGGTTGCCAAAGCTCGGTTTTCTGGATGGAAATTGGCTGTCATGACCGGGTATGTTCATGCATTAAATGAAATGAAAATGACGCCACAAAAAACAATACGGCTTTTTAATGGCGCAATCCCTTGTAAGCTTTACCTTTTTGATATTTAAGATTTATTCTTCTGCTCTTCGGTACGCATATTTTTTTGCCAATTTTTCAACTGCATCTTCGAATAATCGCTCTTCTGTGTCATCGGAAAATAAAGATGGAAGTTGCGGGATTTTTAAGATTTTTGCATGCATTGATGTTCGCAGAATAAACATTCGATGCGTTTCGATTGCACCTTCTTTGCGGATATGGCTTGGAAAAACATTTAATTTAGCCAGAGCCGGCGTAATCATTAATGCCCGGTGGCACGTTATTGGGTCTTCTTCACCGCACATTAATGCTGCATTTTCTTCTTTTGCCCACTTCATAAATTTTGCAAGTGCTTCCGAAAAAGATTTACTTTCTCGTACTGCGAGATAGTTGGCTATACCATTTTCATGATAATGCGATTCGTCAAAGGGGCGGCCGCCTAAAGTATCTCCCATGAAGTGATAATTGAATCCAGCCTTTGTAAGAGAATGATCAATTTCTGTGCGATTGAATTGTGGGTTTCGTGGACTGAACGGAACGCTGCGCACATCTACAAGGGTATTAATTTTGTGCATGCGAAGTAAATTGAAGAAATCTTCAAGGCTTAAAACGGAGTGTCCAACAGTAAAAGCTGCCATGGTTTTCTATCAAAGAAAGTACTTGTAATTGAATTAATGATATTTGAAATTAGGCTGCTTGTAAAATAGGAATTGCCTGAGAAAGTGGTTTGAAGCCTTTGAATATCAAATGTTTGCCTACGAGTCGTTCAATCAGGGGGATAGGGATCCATCGGAATAAGGGCGGAAGATCATTTCGTTGTAGGTGCCTTTTGTGTACCCGGGATTCTTGGCAAAAAGCGAAAATATTCTTAAGTTCTGTGGCCGTGTAAAAGTTGGTTTCCTGCTGGTTTTGGCTTGAAATTGAGGGGAAAATCTTCTTTAGAAAATAGCTGATGTTGAAAAGAGATTGGGAAAGGGAGAGCAGTTTCCCACCTGGCTTTAATACGCGTTGTATTTCTGAGCTTAAATGTTCGTGGGTGATTTCTTCTTTGCAAAAATCATTCAATAAAACCACATCAAAGCTGCAGTTCGCAAATAGAATACCTTGCTTAGATAATTTTCTAAGATTAAAGTTAAGATTCCTTGATTGAAAATTTTGTCGGATTATTTCGTCGTGGGCATCTTTGGTTGTGGTTGCCCAAACTTCTGCGCCATTTATTGCGTATTGAATCCAGTCTGTTCCAAGTCCTGAACCTATGCAAAGAATTCTTTCCCCTGCATGTTTGTTGAATTCAAGGAGTTTAGGAACCCATTTGCCATAATGCGAGTAGCGCAGTTTTTCTGCTTGCATAAACCATTCTGGTGAACCCGCCTTAGGTAAGTCATTTTCTTTATTTGGCTTTCTTAACGATTCTTTCCAAAAAATACTGTTGATCAGTTCTTGGTTTCCCCAAGTCCTATTCATTCCAGGAAATGGAATAGATGCAGAGTAATCATCTGATTCTAATTCCGTAAAGCTTTCCTGCATAATTTATCTTCTAACTTAAGCATTTATCTTGCTTTAATTCACACACACCATTCTTTCGTTATTCTAATTGAGTTTTTATGTCAAGACCAACCGTAAGATGTTATGGTAAAACCTTATAGATATGTTAGTTTAGGATGGTTAATTGCTAAAAAAATGTTGCGAGAGCTTTTAATCCATTGTATTGATGGTTTTACTGCTAGTTTACAACTTGTTTTCGTAAAGGAAGATAAAATGGCTGCTCCTAAAAAGTCGGTGGCGCCTCGAAGGGATTTTTTAAAGGCGGGTGCTGTTGCAATATCAGCCTTGCCAATTGTTTCTGGCGGTGTTTATGCACAAGGGAGCGATGTTTTAAAAATCGGTTTGGTTGGGTGTGGGGGGCGCGGGTCCGGTGCTGCCGCTCAGGCATTGCGTGCGGATAAAGCTGTTTCTCTTCATGCTATGGGGGATATGTTTGGAGATAGGCTTGAGGGAAGCTTAAATAGTTTTAATAAGGACAAAGAACTTGCAGGTAAGATTAATGTAGGCGATAAAAAATTCCTTGGTTTCGATGCTTACAAAAAAGTTATCGATAGTGGGGTTGATGTTGTTTTGCTTACGACCCCTCCTCATTTTCGTGCACAGCAAATTAAATATGCGATTGAAAAAGGCAAACATGTTTTTGCTGAAAAACCGGTTGCTGTTGATGCCACTGGGGTGCGCTCTGTTTTGGAATCATGCAAACAGGCTAAAGCTAAAAATCTTGCTGTCGTTTCTGGCCTTTGCTGGAGATACCACTTCGGTAAACGCGAAACAATGACTCGTATTCATGAGGGGCAGATTGGTGATATTGTTGCAATGCACACCAATTATGTTGTAGGTGGCCTATGGCATAGAAAACGAGAACCTGAATGGTCGGACATGGAATGGCAGCTTCGTAATTGGCTTTATTTTACTTGGCTGAGTGGCGATCATATTGTCGAGCAGCATATTCATAGCCTTGATAAATGCATGTGGGCTATGAAGGATGAGCCACCGATTTCTGCGATGGGTCTAGGGGGTAGGCAGGTTCGGGTCTCCACTGATTTTGGTCATATATTTGATCACCATGCTGTTGTTTATGAGTGGAAAAATGGCGCTAAAGCCTTTAGTTATACCCGCCAGCAGGATGGTTGTTTTAATGAGGTAAATGATTATCTCATGGGTACCCAGGGGACTTGCGATGTTATGAAACATCAGATCAAAGGGAAGAATCCTTGGACCATGAAAAAGCGACCACAGGACGACATGTATCAAAATGAACACAACGAACTTTTTGCTAGCATTAGGGCTGGTAAACCCATTAATGATGGGGAATGGATGTGCCAAAGCACCTTGATGGCTATCATGGGTAGGATGGCAACTTATACAGGTAAATTAATTACATGGGATATGGCATGGAATTCAAAGGAAGATCTTACACCTGCAAAATACGAATTGGGAATGATGCCCATGCCAGAAGTTGCAAGGCCGGGGATAACCAAGTTTGTTTGATTTTATCTTTAAGGCTTTGTTTTTTGAATCGATGCGAGGGTTCTCATTATGAATAATTCTGAGACCCCTTCGTTTATTTTTCAAGGTGTCAAAATCATTGATACCTTTGCAGAAGCTTTTCCTATTACTGGCACTCGCGTTATTGTGACTGCGGTTTCCCGAGAATGGGCTTATATCGCGGCTACTACTTCAACAGGGTATGCTTCTTCCGTTATCGGTTGCGATACTGAAGCAGGGATTGAGCGCGAACTTTCTCCTGATGAAACTCCTGATGGACGGCCCGGCTTTTCGTTGCTCTTCTTCGCTTTTTCCAGAGAGGCTTTGCAAAAAGCGATTGTCGCAAGGGTTGGTCAATCTATTTTAACCTGCCCTACCACGGCTTGTTATAATGGCGTGCCTATTGATCCTTCGCGTGCTATTCAGATTGGTGGCATGTTGCGCTTTTTTGGGGATGGGTATCAAACCAGTAAACTTTTGGATGGTAAGAGATATTGGCGAATTCCTGTCATGGATGGCGAATTTGTTTGTGAAGATAAATTCGGCACAGTTAAAGGTGTGGCTGGCGGCAATATTCTTATTCTTGCCACCACTCAGGCTCTTGCACTTCAAGCCGCTTCAAGAGGGGTTGAAGCAGCACGCAAAATTCCAGATGTTCTTCTTCCTTTTCCTGGCGGTGTTGTTCGTAGTGGAAGCAAGGTTGGTAGTAAATATAAAAAACTTAAAGCCAGTACCAATGAAGCTTATTGCCCCACCTTACGAGCGATTGCTGCTTCGCAATTGGATCCAAATGTTTCCGCTGTTTATGAAATTGTCATCGATGGATTTTCCAGAGAAGCTGTTGAGGCTGCAATGAAAAATGCGCTTCATGCAGCTTGTGGCGAGGGAGTTGAGTGTATCAGTGCTGGTAATTATGGAGGCAAGCTTGGGCCTGTTCATATCAGGCTTTCTTCCTTAATAAGCTAGTTATTCGTTTTTAAGCTGATTATTGTCAAAGGTTTTTTTATGATTCGTCTTTCCTATCTGTCAAGTTCTAAGATTCCTCTTGAAGCGGAATGTATTACACCCGATTTCTTTATTGGTAAAGCCAACTCAGACATTTCCAAGCTTCCAGTCTTTGACGGTAATCGAAAGTGCGAACTTGGGCAGTTCTTTTCTATTTCTGGAACGATGGATGATGATTCTATTTTGATCGAAAATGATTGCTCCAATGTTAAATTAATTGGTAGCAGAATGACTCGTGGAAAAATTGAGGTTCTTGGAAATGTGGGCATGCATCTGGGCGCTGGTATTTCAGGCGGATCAATTCTGGTTAGGGGATCTGCTACCGATTGGGTTGGCGCAGAAATGAAGGGTGGCACTATTGAAATCCTTGGCGATGCGGGCCATCTTATTGGCGCTGCTTACAGGGGCGCATCGGTTGGGATGCGCGGGGGAAATCTTATCGTTCACGGAAGCTGTGGTAATGAAGTTGGTTCCCACATGAGGCGGGGCCTTATTGCGATTGGAAAAAATGTCGGAGACTTTGTAGGGATGGGAATGATCGCAGGGACTATTATTACTGCTGGATCTGTGGGCATAAGGGCTGGTGCTGAGATGAAAAGAGGCACGTTAGTTTTTCTTTCTGAAAGGCCAGCATTGCTTCCCACCTTCCGGTTCTCCTGCAATTATGATCCCGCTTTTTTAACAATTTATTTTAATAAACTCAAGCAATTCAACTTTCCGTTATTGAATACGATTTCTCCTTGGTCTAGGTATTGCGGAGATTTAATTTCTCTTGGCCGGGGTGAAATCCTTTGTAAGGCTAATTAGTGTTTGAGCTTTCTTTTCTTGCTGCCAAGTAAATGGTCTGAATTAATGACTTCAATTCAATGTTAAACAAAAGCGATAAAATTTTAGTGACTGGTGGTGCTGGCTTTATTGGAAGTCATTTAGTTTCTGCCCTTTTGCAGCGAGGCTTTGCAGTTAGGGTTCTTGAAAAACCTGGCATAAATATCAATCATCTCCCTAAAATTGAACTTGAGATTGTTTGGGCTGATATCACGAAAAGAGAAAGTTTAAAGAATGCGATATCAGGTTGTTCCATTGTTTTTCATCTTGCTGCAGATCCTAATCTTTGGCGGAAAAGCAGATCACATTATCACAAGGTCAATTTTGAGGGTGCGAAAAATGTTATCGAAGTTGCACTCGATTTAGGTGTAAAAAGAATTGTTCATGCCAGTACCGAAAGTATTCTTACCCGTAAAAATCAAAAAGATGAAATCACTGAAACGCAGCAGGTTGGATTGAAAGATACGATTGGCAGTTACTGTAGGTCAAAAATGCGTGCGGAATTGTTCGCATTGGGATTAGGTTCTATGGGTGCACCTGTGATTGTAGTGAACCCTACGCTTCCTATTGGCCCAGGTGATTATGGACTTAGCCCTCCTTCAAAAATGATCCTCGATTTTTGCAAAACCGGAAGGAAAGAGTACATTGCTGGCGATTTGAATTTGGCAGATGTTCGAGATATTGCCCAAGGTTTCATTCTTGCTTGTGAAAGAGGGGAACCAGGAAGGCGGTATATTCTTTCAGGGGAAAACAAAACCATTAAGGAAGTATTTCAAATATTATCCCAAATAGTTGGCCTACCTGGCCCAGAGACTCAAATCCCTTACCCTTTGGCTCTCGGATTTGCTTTTTTTTCAGAATTGTGGGCGGACTTTGTTACAGGGAAGGCCCCCCAAGCAAACCTAACCGGGGTGCAATTAACTCGAAGAATCATGCACTTTAAAAGCAATGTTGCCTTAAAAGAAATGGGATGGAAAGTCCGCCCTGTTGAAAATTCCCTGCAAGAAGCGGTTGCTTGGTTTAATTCCATTGGATTGATCTAGGTTATTGGTTAAGAATCAACTTTTCAAAATTGTTTATTAAAGGTGCTTGCCAGATAGCCATCCATCGTTTTTAATAATTTAATTAACTGTTTAGCAATGGAAAGGATTCCTGTGCCAGTCTCATTCATAAATAAAAAGCACACGACTTTTAATCCTGTTTCAGGTCAGGTTGGAAATTTGCTAGACCAAGCATTTACTGCGGTTGTTAACGGCCGCAATTTTTTGGCTCGACATCAGCAAAAAGATGGACACTGGGTCGCTGAATTACAAGGCGACACGATTTTAGAATCTGAGTTTGTTTTACTCATGGCTTTCTTGGGTAAAGAAAACGACGAAATATGTAAGAAGTGTTCGATTTATATTCAATCGCAACTTAATCCAGATGGCGGGTGGAGTAATTTTCCAGGCGGACCTTTTGATCTTAGTGTTTCAACCAAGGCTTACTTTGCTTTGAAGTTAACTGGTGTATCAACCCAATTGCCATGGATGAAACTAGCCCGGGAAAAAATAATTCAAGCAGGTGGTGCTGAAAACTGTAATAGTTTTTCTCGGTTTTATTTTGCGCTTTTGGGCGAATACGCTTATCAAAATTGCCCTGAAGTTCCCCCAGAACTTTTGCTTCTACCTTCATGGTTTCCTGTCAGCATTTATTCGATGTCTAGTTGGACTAGAACCATTCTTGTCCCCCTCAGTATTTTTTCTGCGATCAAACCATCGATAAAATTACCCAAGGATAAAGGTATCCGTGAACTTTTTGTAGAAGATCCATGGCAGGCGAAATGGCCTTCCCCACCTTCTAAAGAGGTATTTTCTTGGCGTAATTTCTTTTTGTTGGCAGACTTTGCAATTAAGAAGATCGCTCCACGATTACCGTTCCTTAGAAATTATGCAGTTAGCAAAGCCGCTATCTGGATGCGTGACCATTTTCAACACTCCGACGGTGTAGGGGCTATTTTTCCGCCCATGATTTACACCGTGGTTGCCCTTAAGTGCTTGGGCGTTAAAGAATCTTCCCCCGAAATGCAATGGGCCCTGAAACAATTGCTTGATTTGGTTATTGAGGAAAAGGGTTCCATTCGACTTCAACCTTGTGTCTCGCCAGTTTGGGATACAGCCCTTGCCACGATTGCTGTCTCAGATGCTGGCCAACCCCAAGATGACTTGAATTTAAGAAAAGCAGTAGACTGGCTTTTGAAAAAAGAAGTTACTGGTAGAATTGATTGCTCAACCAATCATCCTGATATGAAGCCTGCAGGTTGGTTCTTTGAATATAACAACCAGTTTTATCCTGATATTGATGACACTGCTATGGTCATCATTGCAATGGTAAAAACTAATAGTCACAATCGCCCAGAATGTATTGCTGCTATTGAGAGATCGGTTCGTTGGATTTTCTTGATGCAAAATCGGGATGGAGGCTGGGGTGCCTTCGATAAAGATATCGATCAGGAATTTTTAACCAAGGTTCCATTTGCTGATCACAATGCGATGCTTGACCCCACTTGTCCTGATATTTCCGCACGAGTGTTAGAGGCGCTGGGTGAACTTGGATACAGGTCAGATGAAATCCATATTCAAAAAGCTATTGAGTATATTCGGTGTTCTCAGGAACCATGGGGCGCTTGGGTTGGTCGCTGGGGCGTAAATTATATTTATGGTACTTGGCAAGTTTTGCTCGGCCTTAAAGCTGTTGGGTTTGATATGAATGCCCCAATGATTATTAAAGCTGTTCAGTGGCTTAAGGGGTGTCAGCATCAAGATGGTTCTTGGGGTGAAACCTGTGCTACTTATAATGATCCATCGCTTGCTGGTCAGGGCGAGGCTACTCCCTCCCAGACTGCATGGGCCATTTTAGGACTACTTGCAGCTGGTGAAGAAAACTCTGATGCGGTCCGAAATGGCATTTCTTATCTAGTAAATACGCAAGATTCGGGAGGCGATTGGGCCGAATACTTTTTTACGGGCACAGGGTTTCCTAAGGTCTTTTATCTTAAGTACCATTATTATCGAGTCTATTTTCCCTTGATGGCCCTTTCACGGTATTGCCGTGCTCTTGGGTATGCCTTCAAGCAGAATACTTATTGATCTGGTGTTGGATCAGTTTGTCGGTTTAAATGATTTTAGCTTCTTTACATATATGCAGTGAAAGGGATTTCTAATGCGTTTTCCGTTATCGTTAACTTCGACTATGATTGGCTATATAGGCAAAAAGAAAATAACCGGGCAGAAAAAATTCCCATTGGTTCTTATGCTTGAACCTCTCCATGCTTGCAATCTTACTTGCACAGGGTGCGGAAGAATTCGAGAATACTCTCAAACCATTAAGGATAAACTTTCGGTTGAAGAATGTATGGCTTCTGTTGATGAAGCAGCAGCACCGATTGTTAGTATTTGTGGTGGCGAACCTCTTATCTATCCGGAAATTGGCAGGCTGGTAAAAGAAATTCTTGATCGCAGAAAACACATTTATCTTTGTACCAACGGTGTATTTCTAGAAAAGAAACTCGATCAGTTCAAACCGAGTGATCGTTTCTTCTTTAATGTCCACCTTGATGGTATGGAAGCGACCCACGATCTTATGGTGGAACGCGAAGGCGTTTTCAAAGCTGCGGTTGAAGGGATAAAAGCCGCGAAAAAAGCTGGGTTTTTGGTTTGTACCAATACCACCATTTACAAGGAAACCAACCTTGATGAAATAGACAAGCTTTACGCTTTTCTTGCAAAATTAGGGGTTGATGGCTTTTTGATTTCTCCTTCCTACGGATATTCTGCAGTTCATGAAACGAATCCAGATGGCGCTGCCGAGATCTTTATGACGCGTGATGACATTCGTAAGAAATTTGTCGAAGCGCAATCCCTTTTTAAAAAATACAAGATGATGTCTTCCCCTATTTATCTTGAGTTTTTAAGTGGTAAACGCGAAATCCCTTGCACAGCCTGGGGCAACCCTACTCGTAATGTCAAAGGCTGGAAAGGGCCCTGCTATCTTATTACTGATACTCATCATGATACCTTTGATGGTTTAATGAATGACACCGATTGGGATAGTTATGGCCATGGTAAAGACCCTCGTTGCGAACATTGTCTGGTCCATTCGGGCTTTGAGGCCAGCGCTGCACTTGGGGTTAATGGTAAATTAGGTGATAGCCTGAAGATGTTGATGTGGCAACTTTCCTAGAAAATAATCAGGCAGATGCATCTGAATTAAAGCTTTTGTGGCTCCTTTTCCCTACATGGGCTGAGGAGCTTTCTTTTTTGCATCGTATTCAATTAAAAACACATAACAATGTTTCAGGGGTTTCGTTTATTGAAGGGGATTATTCGGGCTTTCGAATCTGTAGTTTTGTAGTTGGCGTTGGTATAGAAGCTCGGCAATTTTGTTTGCAATTAAGCGAGTTGATTTTAGAAAATAAACTCTTTAGGCCTAACTTGGTGTTGTTAGCAGGATTTGCTGGTGGGTGCAAAAAGGAAAGCAAGACGGGTGATGTTTTTTTTGTGAACCGCATTCTTGATGATCATCAAACGACCATAATCTCAGAAACAATTTTAGTCGACCCGCTTTTTTTTAATCAAAATTTGATTCGGGTTGGGGTTGGGGTGACGGTGGATCGAGTTGCAACTCCGGCGGTAAAAAAGATTTTAGGTGAAGAGGGCGCAGATTTGGTGGAAATGGAATTGAAGCTTGTGCATGACATTTTTTTTGAAATCATGGTTCCTGTTTTTTGTTTGAGGGTTATTTTGGATGATTTATTCTTTACAGTACCTGAAAAACTGGCAACTTTTGTTCAAAAAGGCCGACTTTTGGTTCTGCCACTCGTTTTCTTTGTGTTTTTTAACCCAACTTCAGTTTGGCAATTGTTTCTACTAGGGTTTAAGACAAGTTTAGCGAAAAAAAAATTATTACTAGCTTTAGTACTGCTTATTAACGGTTTAGGTCCAAAGAATCGAAAAAACAAGGAGGGCACGAACTTCGACCCCCATATTTGACTAAGTTTTTACAAGTTAAACCTTGGTGTGGTCGATTTGTTAAATGGTAATGATTAATTCACTTATAGAAAGCACTTAGAAATGAATCATTCAACCTATTGTAATATTTTCAAATTTCTACTTGAAATCCCTCCTCATCCCCTATAAGATTCGGTATCCCTTGGGCAAGGTGATTTAAATTCGACCTGCGGGTCAATTATTTCGAACTAGGCTCAATCGAAATCTATGTTGGTATGCTCCTTCATGGTTTCTGTTTAATTGTAAAGTTGTAAATCCATAATTCATTAGGGTTTATGCTAATTATTATTCGTTGTATTTATCTAAGGAATTGTAATGAAAACTAAGAAAAGTGCTGAGGTTGAACTCAAAGAAGTTGATATCAAAGAAATAGAAGTTCTTAGCACAACTGAAAATCCCACTATTTTCTCCTCTGATCTTTTAACTCCAGAAGAAGAACGAAACTTGTTGGCTGATTTTTGGGAAACCAAATGCGAATTAGTTCGTGCCTTGGTTAGACAATACCCAAAACTTCGAAGCCAAAGGCCACCACTCGAACCTTGGCCTATGGCACAGTTTATCAAAGATAACTGTATCGAACCTGTTCGCAGTGCTGCTGCAATCAGAAGGCTTCACGATCGCTATGTACATCTTAAACATAGGCTCGCTTCTGCTAATATTCGCCTTGCTGCGCACGTTGCCAAGCGCTTTAGGCACCATGCCCTTAGTTATGCCGATTTGCTCCAAGAAGCTGTTTGTGGCTTGATGCAAGCTATTGATAGATTTGATGTGAGCCATGGTACACGACTTGCAACTTATGCAACTTGGTGGATCAGGCAAACTTTGCAGATTGCGGTTGCAAGACAAAGCCATTTGGTTAGTCTTTCCCCCCACCATTTGCAAGAATTAGGCCAACTGCAACAAGAATCCGAAGCTCTGGCGCATGGTGGCAAACATTTGCCCACCCCCCAGGAATTGGCTTCCCGTACTGGTTCTAGCCTTGAGCACTTGACTCACCTTCAAACTGCTACTCGGACCCCTGTTTCTTTAAATGCTGTTCTCGATGATGACAGTGATTTTAAACTCACTGAAGCCATGCCAGACAATGAAAGCACGATTCAGCGCTCTAATAATGAGCGTCAAGAAGCTTTGTTGTTCCTAATGGAGAATCTTCGCCCCAGAGAGCGAAAAGTTTTGGATCTCCGTTTTGGCTTAACTGGTAGTGGAACCCACAGCCTTCGCCAAATCGGCAATCTCCTTCGCATTAGCAAAGAACGAGTTCGCCAGATTCAAAATAGAGCATTAGAAAAACTTCGTGCCTCCGCTGAACGCGTTGGTTGGGAAGCTGATCTTCTTCTTGGGTAAAATTTGGATTGGCAATATTTGAAAAAGGAAAGGCGGGGTATAATTCCCGCCTTTCCTTTTTTTATGCTACTTGAGATTCGTTTTGATTTTCGATTTCTTCTCGTAAAGATACATTGACCGATTCTTCAATAAACGACAACACTTTTGCAACGGTAAGACCATCCATAACCCGATGATCAAAGGTTAGGCGAATGGTGCAATCGCCATTGGCTGAAATCGGGCCATAATTTAGGGCACTAGTTAGGGGCGTTAAAAGGTGGATGGTATTTGCATCTAGTTGCGAAACGGAACTGACAGAAAAGGTACCAAAGTTTTTCGCCTTGCAGTAACCTGAGAGATACAATCCGTAATTCCAGATGATCGCTCTTATAGGCCAAGGGAATTTCGAGGTTCTTCGCATTCTTTTTAATAACGACACTGAATCAATTGGACTACTTTTAAAATAGTGAAGTGCTTCGTTAATCTCTAGTAAGGGTTTATCTTCTGGTTTTTGAACCATTCCGAATACTACCGCTTCCTGATTATCGATTATGCGATTGATTGCAACACTGGCAATAGGAATTGGATGTTGATACAAGTGAGCATAAGGGAAAGGCATCCAAGATTGCCTTAGCTCATCAAATTCAATTGAAGCTAATCCCATTGCCTTGGTAAATATGCTAGTCCAACCGATTCGTTTAAGGGAATTGCTTTTGGCTATTTGCACTGCTTCGATGTTGATATTTTTTTCAATCGTGCAAAGCGGGACCTTATTTGCATAGTAGACAATATCACTAATTAAAGTTCGTGTCCAATGAACGGAAATTTTAATGCCTTTTTGACCCATATTTTTCTGCAATTATTAGAATAGTACTAAAATATAATAAGCATTTGTCCATTTTTTTAACAAGGCCAACAAGGTTTTGATTAAGAATTAATTGTTTTAAAAAAGTTAGTATAAGCTTCTTTACTTACTGGTTAAAATTCTTTTTAACTCATCGAGGATTACTTCAACTTGATTTAAATCGTTGTAATGCACAAATCCAATTCTAAGTACGCCCCCCTTCCCTTCGTATCCTAATGTTTCCATTAATGTTTTTGCGTAAAAGTTACCGCTATATGCAAAAATACCTTTAAGGGCTAATTCTTTGGCAAATATACTAGCGGGAACTTTCTTGCTTGTTAATGAGAATGTTGCAACGCGCTGGTTTATGGTTGTTAAATCTTTTAACCCAACAATTTCAATTCCATCCAGTTTTCTGATCCCTTCAAGAAAGCAGGAGGACAGTGCTTTTTCATGTTCTTCGATTTTGTTAAATGCTTGTTCTAATTGGGTTCGTTTGCTGGTTGAGTTGATTACACCTGAAAGAGAAGCGAGGTAGTCGATGGCTGCAGTGGTTCCAGCAATACCTTCATGGTTTTGGGTTCCAGTCATCCATTTGCCAGGATTTGAATCTGCAGCTGGTCTTACTTTGTAAGGTTGTAAATTGTTTAGTATTGATTCTTTTCCATACAAAATTCCTACATGCGGGCCAAAAAATTTGTAGGCGGAACATGCTAAAAAATCGCAATCCCATTGGCTTACATCGATTAGCTTATGCGGGGCATAATGCACTGCATCAACATAAACAATTGCGCCTGCATCATGGCCCATTTTTGTTAGGTTTGGAATGTCGTTTAGTGTTCCGGTTGCGTTAGAGCACGCTGTAAATGCAAATAATTTTGGTTTTTTAGAAAGCTTTCTCTCTAAATCGGCTTTATTAAAAGTGCAAGTTTCTGCATCTATTTCCACAAAATCAACTTCGCATTTTTTATCTCGTGCCATGAGTTGCCAAGGCGATATATTTGCCTCGTGATCAAGTTTAGAAAGTAAAATCCGATCGCCCGCTTGCAGGGTGTTTCCGATCGAACGGGAGATGTGGAAGGTCAAAGAAGTCATGTTATTGCCAAAAATAATTTCCGAATTAGTTCTGGCATTTAACAAGGCTTGAACTGTAATACTTGCATTTAAAAGTGTCTGGTCAGATTCTTTTGAAGTTCGGAAAGCAGCTCCTAAATTCGCATTTTGGTGAATCAGGTAGTGCGAAATAGCATTAATCACGCCTTCGGGGACTTGTGTGCCTCCGGGGGCATCAGCATGAATTTCGTTGCTTTGTCTTAATTTTGGAAAGTTTTCCACAATTTTGGGTATATTCAACATCTATGCTTCCTGATAATTCGGGTAGTTATAATTTTTGAATGCTAATCGGAAAACCGTTAAAAACAAAGATTACTTGAAAAAATATCGTAATTATTTTAACTCAAGTAATCTTTTGCCTTGAAAGGATTAAAATTCGATGTCTTTTTCTTCCCAGCATTTGTTTTTTGATGACCTTGAACTAGGACACGAATGGGAGTCTTTGGGGCGAACTATTACCCAATCAGACATTGTTAATTTTGCAGGGGTTAGTGGAGATTTTAATCCCATTCATATGGATCATGAATTTGCTGCCTCCACCCCTTTTAGGCAGCCTATCGCACATGGTTTGCTGGTTCTTTCCATTTCAAGTGGCCTTGGTTTGTTTGCGCCACCAGTTCGAACCATTGCTTTTATTCAATTTAAGGAGTGGTTTTTTAAGGAACCGGTAAATATTGGTGACACTATCAAAGTCCGATGCAAAATCCTTGAAATAGAAAGTAATTCTCGAGGCAGACGCGGAACCGTTACTTGGCACAGGCAGGTAATAAATCAGCATGGCAAAGTGGTTCAAGAGGGAGTTACTGTGACTTTGGTTGAGGGCCGAGGCGGAAAATCTAACTCGAAATCTGCCCCTTAAAACCAATCCGAAAATTTTCATCCCTTTCGATTCTTCCCGAAGTCATATATTTATCTTTGTATTTTACGATTGAAGGGAATCATTTCATGGCGGAAATTAGGACTCGTTTTGCTCCCAGCCCAACTGGCTACCTCCATATTGGCGGTGTTCGCACTGCTCTTTTTAACTGGCTTGTTGCCAGGCAGGCGGGTGGAAAATTCATTCTTCGCATTGATGATACAGATTCCGAGAGAAATAAGGTTGAGGCTTTACAGCCAATCCTTGATGGCTTTCGTTGGTTGGGCATTGATTGGGATGAAGGGCCGGAAGTTGATGGGCCTTTTGCTCCCTATTATCAATCCCAACGTAATCATCTTTATGTCGATGCTGCAAGCCAGCTTCTAGCTGCGGGTAAGGCCT
>CAJCCR010000067.1 GCA_903960945.1 uncultured Planctomycetaceae bacterium | reverse complement strand
CATTGAACATCTCCACTAAGTAACTTGGGTGAAGTATCCCAGGTAAGCGAGTTTCCAATCAAGTAGCATCGTGACTTGGCATTTTCTTGAGCAATTAGGCTGTTGAATGTCGCCAACAGAAGAATTGGAATCCAAAGTAGATTTTTAATTGAATAATACATGATAGTTCTTTCGTAAGAGTCGTTTATTACATGGGTTAAATTTTAAGGGATGTCAATGTTTCTGTGGGGCCAGTTACAATCGATTTTAAATGTACCAAAAAGCAGAGTAAGAATATGGCTTCTTTATAGAAAATGAGTTTAATTTTTTGTTGAGTTGGCATTTATTAGGTTTGCAAAAGTTATTTAAATAAAATAAAATACATGAAGAATAAACCTCTCGTTTTATAGGTGCTACACACATGTCAAAAAAATCAGCTTTTACTCTAATCGAGCTTTTGGTGGTGATAGCAATCATTGCCATTCTGATTGGCTTATTATTGCCTGCGGTACAGAAGGTGCGTGAGGCTGCAGCCCGTACGCAATGCACCAATAACTTTAAGCAACTTGGTTTGGCGATTCATAATTTTGAAAGCACCATGGGGGGCCTACCTTGGCGTCAGGGCCAGTTAAATGTTGTAACCGGTGGTGTCAATTACAGGCAGAGTGGACTTTTGCTTCTCTTGCCCTATCTGGAACAAGCCTCATTGTTTGGCAAAATTGAAGCAGTGGATGGTGATAAAGACCCATGGAATAACTTTGTTAATCAATACCAAAAAATCCCGGGATTACTTTGCCCTTCCGATCCTGCGCCAGTTCCAGGAAGTAGCACCACCCAACAAACCAACTACATGTTTTGCATGGGTGATTCCATTGATCAGATTCAATCTGCTCGTGAGCGTGGAATGTTCACTTCCTATCAGTCCGCTGCATTATCGGGAAACCGGGTTGGATTAAGATTAAAAGATGTTGTCGATGGTACCAGTAATACGCTTGCCATGGCTGAACGAAGACGTGCCATGAGTGGTAGTGGCCGTGATATGTCCATGACTTATATTCAAGCTGGTAATTGGTTTACCACTCCGAATCAGTGCAGGGCTTCTTTTGATTTTTCCATCAATGCTTTCCCCACCGCAGTTCCTCAAGGGGATCTTACAACGTGGTCTGGGGTTCGCTGGCATGATGGTGGTTCAGCATTTACAGGTATTTCCACTAATGCTGCTCCTAATAGTAGCCCCGCCTGTTGTTATGTAAGATGGGATGCAGGTTCTGGGTTGTACCCGCCCAGCAGCGCCCATACAGGAGGCGTTGTTGCAGTGTTTGGTGATGCCTCGGTTCGATTTATCAACAATAATATTGATTCTGGCAACCAGAATGCCACTGGCACCGGCCTTACCGGACGAAGCCCCTTTGGTGTTTTTGGCGCCATGGGTACCCGCGCGGGCGAAGAACCTATTTCCGAGTAATCCTTTTATTATCTAGAAAGAATAATCATGAAACTGTATCTTCCTTTTGCATTCATCCTTGGCATGACTGCAGTATTAGGCTGTGGTTCTAATGCGCCTAAAGGCCCCGAAAAACTTTCTACCACGCCCGTGGATGGTGTTGTTACCATTAATGGTAAACCCGCTGCAGAAGTTTCTATTTCTTTGCATCATTCCGAAGGTAAAGTCGCTCCTCGTGGCATATCCGATAAGGATGGCAAGTTTACTATTTCCACCTATGGCAAAGATGATGGCGCCCCCGAGGGGAAATACAAAGTTACCGCAGCAAAAAATATGACCAAGGAAATCTCGCCAGGCGTGCTTGCGCCACCCCCTCCAGGTGGTTTCAAATCCGATATCCCAACCAAATATGAATCGGTAAACACCACGGATATTTCTGTAGAGATCAAAAAAGGCGAAAAGGCTTCGCTTAAAATTGATCTTAAGTAGAAATCATTCCTAAAATTTTTCTGATTAATAT
>CAJCCR010000066.1 GCA_903960945.1 uncultured Planctomycetaceae bacterium | reverse complement strand
ACTGGAAGATTTTCTCTTAGCAGGCGACGAGAATTACGACAGGCTTATTGTTGAAATTCGTGCGGGTACAGGCGGTGATGAAGCTGCGATTTTTGCAGGCGACCTTTACACCATGTACACTTATTACGCACGCAGCCAAGGGTGGAAGGTTGAAAACATCTCTTTTAGTAATGGCGAGCATGGTGGCTATAAAGATGTGATTTTTAGTTTAGAAGGCGATAATGCTTATCAATTCTTGAAGTTTGAGAGCGGTGGGCACCGCGTACAAAGAGTTCCTGCAACAGAAACCCAAGGGCGAATCCATACCTCTGCAGCTACCGTGGCAGTATTGCCCGAACCTGATGATGTTCAGGTGGAAATTCGCGATGAAGATATCGAATGGGAACGCATGCGGGCAGGGGGTGCTGGTGGGCAGCATGTTAATAAAACAGAATCTGCTGTGCGTATCGTCCATAAACCCACTGGCCTTGAAGTAAAGTGTCAGGATCAACGCAGTCAGCATAAAAATTACGAACAAGCGATGCGTGTCCTTCGTTCCCGCGTTTTAGAAATGATGATGAAAAAAGCACACGATGAACGCTCTGCTGCTCGAAAAGAGCAGATCGGTTCGGGGGATCGCAGTGAACGAATCCGAACTTATAACTTCCCCCAAAATCGCTTTACCGATCATCGCATCAACCTAAATATTTATAGGTTGGATGCAATCATGTTGGGCGAATTGGGTGATGTTTTTATGGCATTGCGCGAACAAGATAGAAAGATCAGGCTTCAGCAAGCAAAACTCACCTGACCATTTCCCAGAAGTACTTTCATGCAACCTGAAACAGAATGGACAGTTGGCGCCCTGCTAGATTGGACTGCCCAGCATTTTGTCAAAAAAGGTTGCGATTCTCCCAGATTAGATGCTGAAGTTCTTCTTGCTCATGCGCTTAAACTTAAGCGCATTGATTTATATGCCCGCTACAATGAAATTATTCAGGAAGAAGCGAAAGCAAAGTTTCGCGACCTGGTACGAAGGCGCGCAGAGGGATGCCCCGTCGCCTATCTTGTCGCCAGCAAGGAATTTTACAGCCTTCCTTTTTTTGTCAATCAGGATGTTTTAATCCCTAGGCCAGATACCGAGTGCTTGGTCGATGCTGCTCTTCGCATTGCAAAAAAAGAAAGCTGGAAAACAATCCTTGATCTCGGAACCGGATCGGGTTGCATTGCAATTGCCCTGGCAAAATCTCTTCCCCAAGTAAAGATTATTGCAGTTGATATCAGTCCCAAGGCCTTGGCGGTTGCATCTAAGAATGCACTTGCAAATAAGGTTGCAGACCGGATCAGTTTTGCTGAAGGAGATTTGTTTAACCCGCTGGAAAAAGACTTGGCCTTCGATGTTATCGTTAGTAATCCACCTTACATTCCTGATAGCGATATTAAAGATTTGGATAAGGATGTGAAAGATTATGAACCAAGACTAGCGTTGAGTGGGGGTGGGGATGGGTTTTCCGTGTTCGATCAAATCCTCGCAGGCGCAGGATCAAGGCTAAACGCAGGTGGGCATTTGTTTATCGAAATTGGGTCTCCCCAAGAAGAGTCCTCGCGAGCTAGGTTTAAGGCTTATTCTGGATTTCAGTTGCACCCCACTATCTTGGATGGAGGACGGAACCCACGAGTTTTGCATGCCACCAAGAATAGTTGAACACCCTGATTTTTTGATTGTTTAGTTGCGAAATCTGGTATGCTTAGCATGATAACTGCTACTGTTTTCCCGCCAAAGTAGTTGCTGCCCGAGGTTTCAATGAACCGATTTTTGTTGCGATCCTCTCCAATTTGGCTTTTTCTATTCCTGATGTTGCGCCAAAGTGTTGCAGCAGAACCATCTCTGCATGAACAAATCGATGCGTTGATTGATGCCAAACTTACAGGCAAGGTGGTTAGCAAGCAATCTGATGATTACGAGTTTGTGCGCAGAGTTTATCTTGATTTTGTAGGCCGTATCCCCACCCTTGCTGAGATTGATTCTTTCATTGCTAATAAGGCTTTGGATAAGCGAAAGTTTTTGATTGTTCAATTAATTAACTCTCCTTCTTATTCAAAACAGATGGCCAATACCTTTCACATTCATTTCATGGAACGATTGGGCGATAACGTAGAGTGGATAAAATATCTTGAAGAATCCTTTAAGAAAAACAAAGGTTGGAATGTGATGGCAAAGGAAATCTTGCGGGGAATAAATAGCAAAGATGATTTGAAAGGCGCCAACTTCTTTTTCTCTAAAAGACTGGAGAATTATGGCCAAAACCCCGTGGATTATTCCGCCCTTACCCGGGATGTGGGTAGATTGTTTTTAGGCAAAGACTTCCGCTGTGCAGAGTGTCATGACCATCTTTTTATTGATGAATATAAACAGGCAGACTTCAAAGGGTTATTTGCTTTTTTTCAAAACGCTTATCTTGCTGATGCCAAGGCTGGGACTGTAGGCGAAAAGTTGACTGTGAAAAAAACAGAGTTCATGTCTGTCTTTAAGAAAGAGAAAAAAGAGATTGCCCCCAAGATTCCAGGGATGGCTGAAGTTGTAATCCCTGAGTTTAAGAAGGGAGAAGAGTTTTTGGTTCCCCCAGACCCTAAGAAAAAGGTGTTGGGTGTTCCCAAGTTTAGTCCTCTCGAAAAACTATCTGAACAATTGCCCTCCCCGGAGAACGCTGACTTTTCAAAAAATATTGTGAATCGTATTTGGTTCATGATGATGGGCAGGGGATTAGTTCATCCTTTGGATTTGCATCATGACGGTAATCCCCCTTCGCATCCAGAATTGCTCGCTCTTCTTGCAAAAGAATTCAGTGCACATCAGTTTGATATCAAATGGTTGTTTACTGAACTAGCGAACACTAAAGTTTATCAACGTTCCAGTAAAGTTGATATGGGTAAAACTCCTGAAAACCAAGTGCTTTTTGCAACTGCGATCGAAAAGCGGTTGTCCGCTGAACAGTTACTCGCCTCGATTCTGGTTGCTACAGGTCGTTATGAGAAACTTGAAAGAAAAGGTAGCAATGAACCTGATATGCCCGATGCTTTGAAAGTGAAATTTGCCAAGGCTTTTGCCAATGCTGCCCGCGATCCCGAAGATGAGATTGCATTTTCTTTAAAGGCTGCTCTTTTCCTATTGAATGATGAAGCAGTGCTTGGGTTGTTAAAACCAGAGGCAGAAAACACCACTGCGGCATTAGTTAAAATGAAGACAGATAATTTAATGATTGAGAAAGCTTACCTTGCAATACTTTCACGCAAACCTGAACCTCAGGAAACTAAGGATGCGCTGGAGTTTCTTTCGAATCCTGTAAGCGCTGGCGAGATTGGTGTTAAAAATCTGGTATGGGCTTTGCTTGCTTCTTCAGAGTTCAACTTGAATCATTGATTTGTATTTAGAGAATTAAAATGAAAAACTTATGCACGCCTCACGATCATTTGCTGTCGCGAAGAGAATGGCTGGGCACTTCTACTTTAGGCGCTGCCTCTATAGGGGCATCCGCAATGCTTGCTCAACCTGCTATCGCTGAAGAACTTCGCAAAAACGACAAGCAGGTTTTGTTTATCTGGCTCGATGGTGGTATTAGTCAGCTTGAAAGCTGGGATCCCAAGCCAAACACTACTTTTGGTGGACCGTTCAGGGCTATCCCCACCAAGGTTCCGGGTATTCATATTTCCGAGCTTTTGCCAAAAACTGCAACCCACATGGATAAACTTGTTTTGGTTCGAAGTCTAAGTACTAAGGATAATTCTCACTCTGCAGGAGTCGATCGAATTCAGCGGGGTGACCCAAAAAACCGTGGCGTTACCTATCCCTATCTTGGTTCTGCTATCTCGAAATTGATGGGCCCTTGCTCTTCTGGAATGCCACCTTATGTTTGGATCAAGCCGATGAGTGGAGGGTTTATTACCAAAGATGCCGGCTTTTTAGGCCCTAAATATGGTGCTATTGCTTTTGGTGATGGCAAAGCACCCGAAAACCTCCTTAGGCCAGACTCTGTTTCTCTTGATGCGGATCTAGCTCGTAATGAGCTTCGCGAAAAGCTTGATAAAACTTACAGGCTTGCTCGAAGAAAAGAAAGTAGCGAGGCTTCTAGCACTGTTTTTGATATGGCCTCAAAATTACAAAAACGGATTGATCTTTTTGATCAATCAAAAATGCCTTCCAAAGATCTTGAACGTTATGGCAGCACCGAATTCGGCAGGCATATGCTTCAAGCTAGGCGTATGCTCGAAGCGGGTGTGCGTTTTGTTAAAGTCACTTCGTATGGTTGGGATACTCATGGTGATAACTTCAATGGCCATCTTAGTTTGGTTCCCAAGGTAGACATGGCGTTTTCCGCTATGCTTGAAGATTTGCAGCAGCGCGGTATGCTCGATAATGTTCTTGTAATACTTATGTCTGAATTTGGTAGAACCCCACGCATCAATGGTCATCTTGGACGCGATCACTGGCCCGAAGCCTGGTCTTTGGCCATGGCTGGATGCGGTCTTAAAAAAGGCTTGGCTTCAGGGAAAACCAATAAGCTTGGCACCGCAGTCGAAGGCGATGCTCACGACATCGGTTCCATGTTTCATGTTTGGTTCAAAGCCCTGGGCATCGATTCTTCTGAAACCGAATACGACAATCAAGGGCAACCTTTGCCTATTGCCAATGAAGAGTGCAAGATTATTTCTGAAGTCCTTGCTTAACTAATATGAATCCTATGAAGGGATATTATGATGAAGGAAGATTCTAAAGAGCTTGCATTAAAATATAAGACCAAGAAAATCATTGATCTTGCTTGCCCGGTTCAAATTTGCGCTGCTCGTTTCAGCCCTTGTGGTAATGTGCTTGCTGCTGCTTGCTTTGATGGTTCGGTCCGCAGGTGGGATTCTTCCACGGATAAATTTACAGAACTAACACCTATCAACGGCCATAATGGTTGGGTGCAAGCCATAGCTTTTCATCCTACCAATAAAGTTTTGTACTCTGCAGACTCCTGGGGCCAATTGATCGCTTCCAATTATCTTGAAAAAGATGTGATGCCAATCTGGAAGAATGATAAAGCGCACGATGGCTGGATCCGAAAAATTTGCATTAGCCCCGATGGCAAGCTGCTTGCAACTTGTGCTACTGATAAACTTATTAAAGTTTGGTCTACGATTGATGGCGCCTTGGTAAAGGAATTCAAAGATTTCTCCTGGGATCCTATGTCGGTAACGTTTACCCCGGACTCCAAAGCCATTTTGGTTGGCGACTTGCAGGGAAAAATTGCTCAAGTTGATGCTTCTACCGGAAAAAAACTTCGTGAACTTGATGCTTCTGCAATGTATAAACTTGATCGCTTGCAAGATGTAGGTGGCGTGCGTTGTTTTGCATTTGATTCGAAGGGTGAGAAACTCGCCTGCGGTGGCATCAACCCCAATCGGGGTGGATTTGTACAGGGCCCTTCACTTGTAATTATTTTTGATTGGAAATCTGGTAAAGAAATCTCCCGCATCCAGTCGGGAAGCGAAAACGATGGTTTTGTCTATGATTTACTTTTCATAACTGATTCCATTCTTGCTGGAGTTAGCAGCGGGCAGCCCGGTAACGGTAAAGTATTTTTTAACCTCATTGGCGAAACCCAGCCTTTTGTCAGCCTTACCAATATGCCAAATTGCCATTCATTTTCGCTTCATCCGCTAGGTAAAAAAGTTGCTGTCGTTTCTACTAATGCTAATAGTTCAGGTAATGGTAAAGTTCTTGATAAAAACAAGGGTTATGCTGCCAATTACTCCCCTATAAATATTTTGGAAATACCCTCCTGATTCTTTTCGAATCAGCTTGCCTGTGATACCTTTTTACCTGTAAGGTAGTACTACAGTTCCTGCTTACATTGGGGAGTAGTATGCAATCTAAACAGCAGTTGTTTATGGATTTTCTTCAGGAAGAAGGATATAGGCCATCGCAGGACGATGATGGCGATATTGTTTTCAAACATGAAGCAGTGACTTATCTTCTTTTTGTAGAAGAAGAGGATAATAGCTATTTCAGGCTTGTTTATCCTGCCTTCTGGGAAATCAGTACACCTGATGAAGAAGAAAAAGCGGCTAGCTTCATCATGGATATCAATGCTGAAATGAAGGTTGTAAAACTTTATCAGTTGGGTGACAAAGTCTGGGCTGGGGTTGAAATGTTTTGCGAGCCAATTGATAATTGCAAATCCGTTTTCCAACGATGCTTAAGGGTTCTGCAACTTTCTTCAAACCGATTCTGCGAGATGATGCGAGATTCTCAAGGCGTTGAAGCTAGGCCCACCGAATTAGGGTTTAACACCCCAACCGATGGCGCTAATCCCGATGATGATACTGAAGACGAAAAATAGAACGGCCTATACTTGCTACGCTTTTTTTCTTGCTTCCAATAACTGGTTGATGGTGTTCATCATTTCTCCGGCAGCTTTTTTCCATGTATATTGCGAAGCATGAAGTTTTGCAGCTTTCAACCTTTGCGCTCTTTCTTCTTTAGGCATTTCCAAACACTTTAGCATTTGCATCGCAATACTGGTGTGATCGTAAGGATCGCAATACAGTGCATGCTCGCCACATACTTCAGGCATCGGGCCAAGGTCTGATGTGATAACCAAAGTTTCTGCAGTCATAGCTTCTAAATTTGGAATTCCAAATCCTTCCCACTTGGAGGGGAATACAAATCCCGTTGCACGATTCATGAAGGTGCTAATTTGGTTGTCGGGCAGATATTCGAGCGCATGCACGGGAAGTAATAAGTTCGTTTGTTTGATTACCCTTTGGATTTCATGTTGCCCGTGGATTTGGCCGATGAGAACGATTTGAAACGCAACATCTGGACTTATTTGCTTAAGTTTTTGAGCAGCAATCAATATCCCAGTGATGTTTTTTCTGGGTTCCACTGTTCCTACAAAAAGAAAATAAGGGATTAATGGGTTAACACCTGCATCACGCAGAGTTTTGGTTGCATCGGAAGCTGAAACCCTTTTTTCAAACCGTTCGATATCGTGGCCAAGATGAATGACCGAGGTTTTTCCAATCGACGCTGGGAAGAAATAATGCAGATCGCTTTCCGCGCTTTTCGAATCACAAAAAATATGGTTTGCCCGAAGTGCCATTAAACTGACGAAGGTATCAAAAAGATCAGGGTTCGAATTTTCTCCCTCATGTATTCTCTTTGGTACTGCATCGTAAAACCAGCCTAACGCTAAGGCTTTATTGTTCTCTATTGGTAACATCCATATGTCATTGAACGGCTCAAATGCAATAATTGCATCGAGTTCGCTTAACGCAACGATTTTCTTAGGCAGTTGAATATCTGACGAAATATTAGATGCGATCTTCTTTGTGGTTTTACTAATTAAATTTCTAAGATTGAGTATGAGTGTTTTTAAAATAAAAATTAATGTTTTTATGAGTGGGTAAAAAATTGGAGGTATCAACAATCGGACAACTTTTTTTAATCCCGCCAGAGAAAACGGATAACTGGGTTTTACGGGAAGGGATAGTGGGTTGCTTTTCAGCCAATCGTTCAAGGGATCAAAGGATAAGCTCAAGGGGCGCGAATTAGGTATTTTCTTGTCATCAAGGCAGATCAAAGTTTGGTTTTTTTGGGGGGATGCATTAACGATTTCGACGATAGCACGGGCAACTCTTCTTACCCCGCGAGGAAAAGTGTCTTGTAAATTTGATTTCAAAAAACCAATCTTCGATGTCATGAATCTTGCTTTCTTTATGCATTAAAAGAAATATCTTTTATCAATTCAGCAATGTAGTTTTCGCAGTTGTGGAATTCGCACCATTTTTTTCCAGCCAACCCTGCTTCTGCGCTCAACTGCGGATATGCTTCGATACATTCAACGATTGCGTCCGCTAAACTTTTACTGTCTTCGGGATTGCACAACATACCCCCACCATTATTTTTAATTTCTCCTGCCATCCATGTCCCCTTCGTTACCACCGACACTTTACCAAGTCCCCTTGTTTCCGAGAATACTCCCGAAGTTTGACTATGATAATTTTCTAAAGTGTAAGGTAGCATAAAAATATCAATCTTGGCCATCAGTTTATGGTAGTCATCGGTGCCCATTGCCGCTTCATGAAGTTTTATGTTAGGCATTGTTTTGAGCAAGTTCACTGCTTGTACTGCTTGCCATTCTTGGTGATTCCTGATGTTTGCTTGAATTTCCCAATGTATTGAGTCGTTTCCTAAAACAGTGGTTACATGGTTGATTGCTTCTGGAATCAGGTGGAACCCTTTGTTAGTCCGAGCATCGCCCAAGTATCCAATCACTAACTTCTTTGAGGGTGTTTTAATTGAAGGTTGTTCAGAGGGATATTGTGTGTGTGGGATGGGGAGCACTTTAAATGGTTTATCAATGTAGAATTTGTATTCATCAGCTAGATCTTGGCTATCGGCAAACAGATTGATTCTATTTTTTGCTGGGCTTTGGGATAAGTAATTTAATGAATGGTTGTAAAGCCTGTGGGGGAAATGGTCTTTGTCTAGATTGGGTTTGGAGGTGAAATGTTGGACCATTGCGATTTGTGTATTGGAGGATGGGGCTAGTTTTTCAGCAAATCGGGTGATCCCGATAATGTCGTTAAAGCTGAAGGTGGGGAAAAGGATAAGTACGGGTTCAGAATTGTTGCATTCTGGAAGGATCTTGCAAAGATCGGTGAATAGTGAATTACTATGTTGGCGATAATTCCAGCGAGACTGAAGAGCTTTTGCAATTCTTGATGGAAATAGATTTACCAATGGATTGATAGGATAATGGTGAAAAAAGTCATGCTTGAAAAAGGCTATTGCATTTAATTCTTTTTGTATTTGTGCAGAGATCTGGCTGGTTCCCAGTGTGGTTACTTTCCATCCCTTAGCTGTTGCGATTTCCCGAACGGATTTACAGTATTCGAAGGAATGCCCTTGGTAGTCTTTCAGCGTATGATCCGCAATTATAAGATGCATTGTTTAATTGGATTGGTTGCCATTATTAAAAAAGTGACTGGTAATAATTATAGCTTCTTAATTTTAAGTGTTCTTATTTCAGGACGCACTTACCCCATCAGGAAAAACAGTATTCATTAATATTTTAAAATAATTACCAACATTATGAAACCCATTCCAGTTCTTTTCAGCTTTCAGCGCCTCTTTTTTTAAAGAAGAATAGTTGTCAATAGCTTTTGAAATAGAATCACCTATGCTTTTTGGATCTTCAGGCAAACATAAGATTCCACCACCGTTTTGGTTGATTTCATCAGCCATCCAACTTCCCCGGGTGACCACTGTAACTTTCCCCAGTGATCTTGCTTCAGAAAAAACACCTGATGTTTGGCTGTGGTAATAATCCAGTGTGTAAGGCAAAACAAAGATATCAATCAGGTTCATTAATTTTTTATATTCGTTTTCGTTTAAAGCAGTGCGATAGCAATGAGTGTCAGTCCGATTGTTTAAAAGTATTCCAGCTTGGGAAGCTTGCCATTCGTTTTTATTTCTAATATTTGCTTGGATATGGAACTCAAGTTTATGGTTAGGGTTATTTTGTTTTACTACATCTAAAGCTTCAGGAAGCAAATGAAATCCTTTATTGGTTCTTGCATCGCCCATGTACCCAATAATTAATTTTTCAGGTGTTTGTGCATCAGTTTGCAAGGAATCTGAAGTATGAGGTATTGGTAAAACAGTATGATATTTTGGCGTGTACTTTTTATATTCCTCTGTTAACTGAGTACTGTCTGAAAAAAGATGAATCCGATTTTGATGAACGCTTTTGTTTAAGTAATTAAAAACGCGTTCATAATATTTGTTTGGGAATTTACTAGTATGTAGGTTTATTCTACTGGTGAAATGCTGGACTGCGGCAACATGGGTGTTTGGATTGTTTTTTGTAATTTCAGCAGTATCAATGATCCCTTTAAAGTCGTTGTAGGTGAAATTCGGAAATAGAATGATACATTTTTCAGTACTTGGGATGTAGTTTAATACATTTTTCATTTCGATAGTAAGCATTTTGTTTCGTAAATAATAATTCCATAGTGGATAATAGTGATTAAAAATTCGGTCTGGTAAAATACTTAGTAGCAAAGGTTCTGGAAAACTATGAAAAAAGCTGTATTTAAAAAAAGGGACTGCATTTAGAATATTTTTTACTTCAGAATTTACATTTTGAGTCGCAAGTATTGTTACATTGATGCCTTGTTTTTCTGCTTCTCTTTTTATTGATTCGCAATAGGCAAAAGAGTGCCCCTGATAGCTTTCCAGAGTGTTATCTGCAATTATCAGTTTCATTTTGACCATCGGTTTTATTTGAGAACTTAAATTGTTTTAAGCTACTGCAGAAGGTGTCATATCCTTGGGTAGTAATACATCCTTGTGCTGCATAAACCAATTTAGGGTGAATTTTAATCCTTCACCTAGATTGGTGCGTGGGCGAATAGGCCAAATCTCGTCTAATTTCTGGACGGATAAAACTTTTGATTTAGCCCCCACATATTTTGTGGTGTCATAATTAATTTTGGTCGGATCGTACCCAACAATAGCACATATTTCTTTTGCAAATTCTCGGATGGAATGTTCCTCTCCTGCCCCAATGTTGATCAAATCGTTATCCCTAGAATTTGCTAGATGGATTGCTGTGGTTACGAAATCATCCAGATAAACCAGTTCTCGTTTTTGATGGCCATCGCCCCAAAGAGATACGGGCTCGCCATAAAGTTTACCCCTCAAGATTTTACGCATTAAATCGAAAACAAAATGCATCTGCCTGCCATCGGTATGGTAACCCGGTCCGTAGAGAGTGCTGGGAACTAGACAAAGGTATTTTAGCCCAAATTGTTTGTTAAGAGATTTTATACCAACATAAAGCATTCGTTTTGTCATGGCATAAGTGTAAAGGCTTTCGATAGGTTGGCCTTCAAGGTAATTATCTTCGACAAGTGATTTGTCGGGGGCATAGGCGCAACTGGTTCCCATAGCGATTAGCTTTGCGTTGGGTTGGTGGTTTTTCCACCAATCGAGGACATTAGTGTTTATTTTTTGGTTATTGAGCCATTGTTCGCCAGGGTGTTTTAGGCAAAAATCGCCTGCCTGGGTCCATGCTGCAAGATGATAAATGAAATCAAAGTGGGTGTTATTAAATTTGCTCAAGGAGTTTTGAATGGTAAGGTCTGCATCCTTAGAGCTTAGTGCTATGGTATTATTGCCTGCTTTTGATAACGCAGAGACCAAAGCTGAACCAAGAAATCCACTACCACCGGTTATTAATATATTCATGAGTATTCCTTTACAATAATTAAATGGTATATTACCAAAAACTGTGATGCTGTTCGTAACGATTGTCATTTGAATAATGAAATTCAGATGCTTTATCAAAGCCCAGATTATTTAATAAGTTTTGAAGATTCTTTCTGGCTTTATTGAATGCCCTTCTATTCGCTAGCATGTTTTCTGCTGAAGTGAATGCTTCGTTATCGTAACCTTGAAATGTTTCTCGAAGAGAAAAGATACTATCTTTCAATATTGTAAGGTTGGAAGTGGGGAAATGTTTAGCAATATATTTTATGACGGACCAAGCAAGTTCGATATCAGTACTCCAATGTGAGCAGTAAGACTTTCTGTATTTTAGGCAAAAAAGTAGAGATTGCTCTACAAATGATTGATCTCTTCCCTGTAACGCATATTCCATTCCTTCGGGCGTTCGGAATAAATACCATGCTCGTAAATCTTCAAGTTCAGCAGTAGGCGAGTGCGTAGCTCGTTCTTCTGGATAATTGAAGAATATGCCTAAGGTTATCGGGAGCGTTTTCATTTTGACAAATGGGCCCATGCGATTTTTGAATTCTGTATCGCCTGCTGCACGGAAAGTATCATCGTAATATCCGAAGCGATCATGAATTGATTTTCGATAAAGGGCACCAACCCATGAAATATAACAGGTTTCAAGATAAATATGGAAAGGGTGAAAATTTGATCTTTCAAAAATCATCACATCATTAAGCCAAGTCCCATTTGTTGATACATCAGTCATCAAGCTGTTGCTTTGAATCCAATCTGTCGAAGAATCCGCATCTAGTTCAGCGCTAAGAATTTCTAGCGCTTCAGGGGTAATCCCTTCATCAACGCCTAGAAAAGTAAGATATTCCCCTTGAGCTAATAGAATTCCTCGATTCCAGGCCTTTTGAATCGTTTCACGAGATTTTGTTCGAACATAAATCACTTCGATCTTTAATGAATCAATTAATTTTAAAAATACTTCTCGTTCATTGGTGGGGGAACCACTGTCTACTAAGATGATTTCAGCAACTCCTTTGATAACCATGGATTGTCGCTGCAGGTTATTAAGAAAGAATTCTAGTTTGTTAGCAGCATTATAAAGAGAAACTATTATTGAAATTTTGAACGATGGCTTGCTTCGTCGGTCATCTTTATACAAAAAATCTTCATCATATCTAGGAATAGGTAAAAGTTTTTTTCTCTGGTTTTCAAGGTGCTCTTTAATTCCTGTTTGCTTATGATCATCATTGTAAAGAAGTTTGGTGGCGTTTGCTTCTGCAGAATAGTTTGATGTATCTAAAGTTGCGGTAGCAAAATTTATAGCATTTAATTTGCTATTACCGCCTAAGCGAAAAGACCTGATGTAATAAGTTGCTGCAATAATTGGCTTATCAAGAACTATTTGCAGATCCGCCATTTTTTCATAAATACATGATTTTCCAAAACGAAGCGCAGGTACTAGATCGTTAAGGTTTTTTAATTTAGTCGCAATATTTATTTTGCCACATTCGCTATTAGTAGAAATACTTTTATAATGTAAAGAAACTTGATTTAACCAGAATAGTCTAGGTTTTTTTAATCGATATTTTCGTGCAAGGCGAGGCAAAAACCCAACAATCGATGAAATAGTTTTTTTGAAACCAGAATCATTTTTGTAGTTTCTGTGTTTTGCAAGATGTTTGATTTTTTCGATTGTTTTTTGTTTCAATGATAATGGGCTTGGAGCAACTAACTCATTATTTTGTGATAAAGAGTTTTCAGAGCAGATTTGCAAAAAAGATTTTGCGATTTCATCAAAGGGAAAATCTGTTTCTCGAATACGCTTCGAAGGTTGCTTATAAATTTCTAAAAGTGATTTTGAAGAAAAAGTCCTAGTGCCAAAAGATTCTAGGACTTTCGCAATTGTTTTTCTATCTTCATGGTAATTTTCAATCGCATGTTCTAAAACCTTAATGCAAGTTGCCAAATCATCCATGGGTAGAACATGGATTGGTAAATCAGGGAATTCTTTTTTGATAAATCCTACTACGCCTGTGTTTTCGCTTATAACTACGGGGCAACCAGCAAACAAAGATTCCAAAGCGATAAGATTTAAAGTGTCATATCTTGAAGGTAATACCGTTAAATACGATTGTGAGAAAAATTCCATCATTGTAGCTTGAGAAACGCTGTCCCTTATTTCAATGTCAAGATTTCGGTTTTTAGTAAGTGTGTTTAGTAAATCTTTTGATGTTGTTTTGTTTTCTAAAGGGACGGAAGGACCAATGATAAATGCTTTTGTTAATAGGTTTTTTGGTAACATCCAGGCTAGATTGATGAAATTGTCGGGGCCTTTTATTTTTTCAGTTCTACCAAATAAGACTAGCGAAGGCACTTTTGAATTTTGTTTATAAGGCTTTGGTTTATATGGTTTAAAAAAGTTGAATGGATGCAAATAATCTGCCCTTAAATTCGTGCGTCTTTCCCAATTATCTATGTAAAATTCACTTATGGCGTACCTGATATCGGCTCCGGTGTATTGAGTTTTTTCAAGAAACTCGAGAGGCGAATAATCGGGATGGGATGTTTGCCAGTTGGTGTATAAAACTGTTGAAATATTGCCATGCATTGATAGGGCTATCTTATTAAATTTAACATTGAAATGATTTAGAAAGAATCTTAAAAAGCACCCATATTGTTCCCAATCGGGTAAATCTATGATATCAAAACTTAATCCTCTGGCGGAGAAAGCAATGTTTGCTGAATCGGAAACGGCATGCCTAGCCCATGTTGGAATCGGACTAAAATCAAGTTTAGAATTATGATTTACTAAATTTGGAAAGTTGGTGGGAAAACAGTCCACAACGTGGTAGAGCTAACAACTCAGCTGTAGTTATGCGTCATAAAATCACAGAAGATGAATTTATGAAATTGTGGGAAAAAGTAGAAGCAAGTAACGCTGGTGAGCCAGGATTTTTATTTTCAAACGATAAAGATTACGGAACTAACCCATGTGCTGAAATTGCTTTGAGACCTTATCAATT
>CAJCCR010000065.1 GCA_903960945.1 uncultured Planctomycetaceae bacterium | reverse complement strand
GAAAAATCACTTGAAGTTCTTTCGCCCTCGATGAAAACTGAATGGACTGGGTTAAGCTTTTTGCAAATCATGGAGGGCCAAGACCTTCGAAACAAGTTGGTATTCCCGCTTTCTGTGATTTTTGTGTTTTTGGTACTATCAGCCCAATATGAAAGTTGGGGTCTCCCTTTGGCGGTAATATTAGTGGTTCCTGTTTGTATCTTTTCCGCACTGGTCGGAACGATCGTAGGAAGGACTGGCATCAACCTCTTCACCGAAATTGGGTTAGTTGTACTTGTAGGGCTTTGCAGTAAAAACTCGATTTTGATCATCGAGTTTGCCAAGCAATTGCATGAAGAGGGAAAATCGGTGACTGATGCCACAGTTGAAGCCTGCAAACTAAGGCTGAGGCCCATTTTAATGACTTCATTTGCATTTATTCTAGGTGTGGTCCCACTTGTAATTGCAGAAGGTGCGGGCTCTGAAATGCGTCAGGCTTTGGGCGTTGCGGTTTTCAGTGGCATGCTTGGTGTCACCATCATGGGTATACTTTTCACCCCGGTATTTTTCTATGTGATTGAATCCATTGGCAACCTACCCTTGTTTAAAACCAAAACGGCAAAAGTCATTAATAAAGGTGCCACTAAGTTTATTTCAATCGCCTCAATGGGATTACTTACTAAGTTGCGTAAAAAAAATCTGAATAAAGGCGGGGCGGAATGATATCTCATTTCTTTATCGACAGGCCGATCTTCGCTGCTGTTTTGTCGATTGTGATCACCATCATGGGAACCACAGCTCTCACCTCACTTCCCGTTGCACAATACCCGGATATTTCACCTCCTACGGTGATAGTAACCGCGAATTATCCAGGCGCAAATGCACAAACAGTGCTTGACACCGTTGCAGCACCCATCGAGCAGCAGGTTTCGGGCGTCGAAAACATGCTTTACATGTCTTCCCAATGCGCCAACGATGGCAGCTACACTTTGCTGGTAACTTTCAAGTTGGGAATGGATGCCAACATGGCTCAGGTTTTGGTGCAGAACCGGGTTTCGCTTGGCCTTCCAAATGTTCCCGATCTGGTTCAAAGAGAAGGTGTTGCTGTCAAAAAAATCTCTCCTAGCATCATGATGATTATCAATATGTTCTCTGAGAAAGATGCCCAATCTGGAATTCCGCTATATAACGATCTCTATATGTCGAATTTTGCCACCATCCAGATTCGCGATGAATTACTTCGCCTTCCGGGTGTAGGCAATGTTACCTTTATGGGCCAGCGCGATTACTCCATGCGAGCATGGCTAAACCCTGCAAAAATGACTGCCCTCGGCCTTACTGCCGACGATATTATCGCTGCCTTAAGCCAGCAGAATCTACAAGTTGCAGCAGGTTCCATTGGGCAAGAACCAGCCCCCAAAGGTCAGCAACTCCAACTAATCATCAACACCCTTGGCAGGCTTTACGATGTAGAACAATTTGAAAATGTCATTATCAAGGTAACCCCACCCACAGACGCTGACCCGGTTTCCACCCTCGTCAGATTGAGAGAAGTCGCCCGGGTAGAACTTGGCTCGCAACAATATGACCAGATTTGCTCCCTCGATAATCAACCCTCTGTTGCTCTTTCTGTTTATCAGCTTCCCGGATCGAACGCCATTTCCACAGCTAACGGCATATACCAGAAAATGAGCAATTTGAAAAAGCGCTTCCCTCCGGGCCTGGATTACAAGATTGTTTACGACACCACGCCTTTTATTAAAGATTCCATCATGGAAGTTTTTAAAACGTTGCGAGATGCAATCATCTTGGTGGCACTGGTTGTGTTAATATTTTTGCAAACATGGCGCGCAACTCTAATTCCACTTATTGCAGTGCCCGTTGCAGTGGTCGGAACATTTGCAGCGATGGCTGCTCTTGGTTTCAGCTTGAATAACCTGTCACTTTTTGGCTTGGTACTTGCCATCGGGATTGTGGTGGATGATGCAATTGTAGTGGTGGAAAATGTGGAACGCTGGTTGCATGAAGGGCTCTCACCTAGGGATGCTGCACGAAAAGCCATGACCGAAGTGACCGGGCCCGTTATTGCAGTTGCCTTGGTTTTATGTGCGGTCTTCATTCCCTGCGCATTCATCAGCGGGATCACTGGCCAATTTTTCAGGCAATTTGCCATCACTATTTCTGTCTCCACCATCATCTCGGCATTCAACTCTCTAACGTTAAGCCCTGCTCTCGCTGCTCTCTTACTACAACCAAAAGGCGCAAAGAAAGACATCCTACAAAAAACACTCGACTTTTTCTTCGGTTGGTTTTTCATGCTATTCAACAAAATCTTTAACCTTGGAACAACAGCCTACGGCGGTACAGTTCGACTTATGCTGAAACTTTCCATCCTAGCACTATTAGTTTATGGCGGATTGTTATATGGAACCTTTCATTACTTCAAGATTACTCCCACGGGATTCATACCACCACAAGACAAAGGCTATCTGTTGGCAAATGTGCAGTTGATCGATGCTGCATCGGTACAAAGAACCGCAAGAGATATACAAAGGCTCTGCAAGATAGCTGAAGAAACTGAAGGGGTGGACCATACTGTGGGCATCGCAGGGCAATCCTTATTAATCGGGGCAAATGCTCCAAACTTGGGCTCCGTCAATATCATCCTAAAACCATTTGAAGAGCGAATTAAAAAGGGGCTTACCAGTGAATATATAAGCTCAAAGATAACCCAACGCTGCCGTAAGGAAATCCCTAGTGCAATGGTTAACTTATTCGGCCCCCCGCCCGTAGATGGGTTAGGGACTGCAGGCGGGTTCAAAATGATGATTGAAGATCGCGGCCCTGTCGGAATCGAAAGTTTACAAAAAACCACCGATGATATTGCAGTAGCGGGAAATAATAGCACCATGCTTCGAGGTGTTTTTACAGGTAGTCAAGATGACACTCCATGGATTTATCTGGATATTAACCGCGACAAAGTCATGGCACTTGGTTTACAGATGCAGGATGTCTTTGAAACTTTACAAGGATTCCTAGGGTCATATTATGTGAACAACTTCAATCTCTTTGGCAGATCTTGGCAAGTAAATGTGATGGCAGATGAGGATTTTCGCCAATCAATAAACGACTTAACGTTAATCAAGATCCGCAACAAATCGAATCAGTTGGTTCCCATGGGCGCATTCATGAGTTTTAAAAACGCTTCCGGCCCGAACTTTCTTATTCGCTACAACATGTATCCTGCAACCGCATTGTACGGGAATAATGCCAAAGGCTTCAGTTCAGGGCAATCCGCACAAGAAATGGCAACCATTGCCAACAAGAACCTTCCTCGAAACATGGCTTTTGAATGGACAGAACTTTCATTTCTCCAATTCGAGTCAGGCAATACCGCAACGATCGTATTCGGCCTTGCGGTGATATTTGTCTTCTTAGTGCTGGCAGCACAATACGAAAGCTGGAGCCTTCCTTTAGCGGTGATATTAGTGGTTCCCATGTGCTTACTATCAAGCTTATTGGGGTTACAAATATTCAAGATGGATATCAATATTTTCACGCAGATTGGATTTGTGGTTTTGGTAGGACTCGCCAGCAAGAACGCAATCCTCATTGTGGAATTTGCAAAGCAATTATTCGAGCAGGGCAAACCTTTAAAAGAAGCTACCGTGGAAGCAAGCAAATTAAGATTAAGGCCAATTTTAATGACCTCGTTTGCGTTTATTCTTGGTGTAGTACCTTTGGCGCTTTCAGAAGGCGCAGGCGCGGAAATGCGTCAGGCTCTGGGCATTGCGGTTTTCTTCGGGATGCTTGGAGTTACATTCCTAGGGATTTTTTACACCCCAGTTTTCTTCTATACTATCTTGTGGATCACAGGAGCAAAAAGGATTACCCCACTCGAAAATCAAACCACAATCCAGACGCCAGACACCAACAATAATCATCATGGCTGAGTTAGTTTTTTATGTGTTTCTAACCTAGGTCGTAAACCGAAAAAATTAACTCCTGTGCCGCCATCCGGAGTGCACGAACCTTTATCTAGCGCCTTAACACAAGGCATGCTTTTCATCTTGTAATCATCAAAACCATTTGGTTTAAAATAGGGATGCACAGGCGGGCAGCTCTTTATTTTGTAACAATCTTTACAATTTGTTTTAAAGTATTCCAAAGCTATAGGCATAGGTTTGGTTTTGTAATCATCCGGGCATTTTGGGCACCGAGTATCCGAGGCAATCAACGCACCAAGCGAACCAAGCATGACCCCAACCCCAATCATTAACCTTGCAAATGAACGCATCACTTTTTGGGTTCCTCTAGCTTGCTATCGGGCAGAGGGCGAAGTATTTCAGTTTTTGGCAAAGGCAATTCCTTGGGTTCCCCTGCAATTGCTCCGCCTTCGTCGCATCCATCTAATCTTACCTGCCAACCACCGCCGAGCGACTTATAGATTTTCACCATCCCTCGGGCATAAGTTTCCTGATAAAGGGCTAATTCCATTTCCCGCGATATTCGCTTTTCCTGAATCAAGGAAACCCTGTTGAAATCCGCGGTACCCGCCTTATACTGCACAATTACAATATCGCTTGCCTTACGAATTGCAGCAACCGAAACGTCCATCTCCTTGATCGCATCCGCACTCTTTACATACTCCACGATAGCATTTTCCACTTCTTTACCAGCACCAACCAACGATTGCTGAAACTTTGCAACATTCACCTGGAAGTTCGCATCCTGCATTTTCACATTGTTCAACAATCTGCCATAATTGAAAATATTCCAACTTAAGCCTGGCCCAATCGTGCCATAAGCCGCAGGGGTGGTAAACAATGACGTATTATTCATCGCATTGTAACCAAAGGAACCATTGATATATAAATGGGGGAACAGTTCCGACATTGCCACACCTATTTTGGCACATTGGGCTGCAGCTTGCCTTTCTGCCATCCGAACATCCGGCCTTCTTGTAATGAGTTGCGCGGGTATACCTACTGCAACATCTTTAGGCGGAACGGGAATTCCTTTTTTTGTCATCTTCTTACCGAGGTCTTCTGGTGAAATACCTAGTAAGGTGCAAAGCGTATTATTTTCCAACCGCTGGAAACGAAGAAACATTTGAACCGACGCTTCAATATAACTTAAATCGCTCTGCCCTTGATCAACATCTAATTCACTAGAGAGACCAGCATTAAACTTAGCTTTGGCTACTTGCAAACTAATTTTTTGATACTCAATGTTTTCCCTCAATAATTCCACAACACGCTCACAATAACGATATAGCACATAATGTTCGCCAATATCTCCCAACATCGAAACCATTACCTCATCATAATTCTCTATTGATGCATCAAGTTGATCGCTGGAAGATTCGATTGCTCTGCGATAGCGCCCCCAGAAATCCAGCTCCCAGGCCAAATTAAACCCAAAATTATATTGAGGGTAATAATTGTTAGGGATAAGGCTCAAGCCCCGCGATGATCTATTTGCAACTGCGGTGCTCAAACCATATTGGGTAAAACCACTTTGCATACTTTGGGTCTGGGGCATAAATTGACCCATTGCAATTGCAAGTTCAGCCCGAGATGCCATTACCCTGTAACCAGCTTGTTTCAAATTCAAATTCTGTTTCGTTGCAAAACAAATCAGTTCATCCAGATTAGGATCATTAAAATTCTTCCACCAATTCCTGTGTTCTTCAGGATCGGTGCGAATACGGGTATCATCCTTATCAATCCAATCAAAAGAAACCGGTGCGGGCGGCTTAGAATACTCCGGCCCCACCTTCATTCCGTGATCCCAATACTCTTTCACTGGCCCTGGAATACATCCGGTCAGGCAGAACGAAAAGCCCACCATCAGAGTTACCCAGAACTTTGTATCAATTTTCAATTCAACACATCCATATTAAGGAAGCTTCATCTCGATGCTACAATCTGCATCCTTGTATTAATCGGCAAAATCCTATCAAAGGAATAAGAAATTTATCGAATTTCATTAAAGTTGATAAAACACGATTTTTTAAAACCCGCCTTAAAAGTAAAAATGGGGGAGATATAAAGGGTGGGATTTAAGCCCCGGTCTTTTTCTTTGAATCTTTAATTATAATTTCGTTTTTCTCATTAAAACTACCTTCGTAAGCCGATTAATTATTACAGGTTGTATTATCGTCACTACAGGATTGAATCTTGGTTTTTAAGTTCTCCGAGCGTTCTGGCACCCAATACACTTTTCACTTACTGAAAAGCATAGCTTCATTGTTAGTTATGCTTGGTGTGTTATTGCTCCTTTGCTCTTCGCTACAGGCACAAGATCCAGCAGAAGAATTAAAACTTTTCATCAAAGCCCAACAAGCTAAAATGGATGAACAATCCAAAGTTTTAGAACAACAAAAAATACTAATCCTAGAACAATCCAAATTACTTAAAGAACAAAGCGAACAACAAAAATTGCCCACGGGTCCAGAAATCCCAACCACACCTAAATTTTCCTTAGATACTAAAGAACTCCAAAAATTACCATCCCTCGAAGAGTTAACAGACATTACCAAAGAAACCTCGCCTAATCGTCGCGGCCCTAATTGGCCTGTGAAAGATAATGGCATGATGGCCACCTGGGGAAAAGATGGCAGACTTACCTTCGAATCGGAAGACAAAGCCTTCAAGGCACGCATAGGCGGGCTCTTCCAAATGGACTTTGGTTTTTACAGTATTGATCCCTCTGCCCAAAAACTATTACCAGGTGCTGGACTACAACAAGGGTCGGATTTCAGGCGGGCAAGGTTACGAAGCGATGGCAATTTCTACACCTACATGGAATGGGTTTTTGAAATGGACTTTTCAAGGGCATCTGATGACCGAAGAGATATCCTTACTGCCCCCGATCCTAATGTTATTTTTAACAATGTTTTTATCGGCATGCATAATATTCCATTGCT
>CAJCCR010000064.1 GCA_903960945.1 uncultured Planctomycetaceae bacterium | reverse complement strand
TTTCTGCCATCGGCCATCGTTTTCCAAGCACTTCAAGCATGTCGCGTACAGCTGAACCCGTTGCGCTTGTGACTAGTCCGATCCTATTCGGAAAAGGAGGGATCGCCCTTTTTCTTTCCTGATTGAAGTACCCTTTTGCTTTCAGTTTTTCTTTAAGCTGCCTTAAAAGAAGTTCTTGCTCGCCAACTCCCATGAGTTTTACATCTTCGCCTATGACTTGAAACTCACCTCGCGCAGCGTATAGGCTGGGTTTGCCCCGAAGAATGATTTTTTTTCCTTCTTGTAGGTTGCGGCCATGCTTTAGTGCATGTCCTTTGAATATCACAGCTCTTACGCTGCTTTGTTCGTCTTTAAGCGAAAAATAGACATGCCCAGATGCAGGTTTAGAGAGATTTGATATTTCTCCAGCTATCCACAGGGGTGGGAATTGTCCTTCGAGTAAGTCTTTTGCCAAAGTGTTTAGCTGACTTACGGAAATATAAAAGTTGTCTTCTTTGGGGGCATCAATCGGCATTAGTTTGATCCTGCAATCGGAGAGAATGGCAAGCCAAAGGTTTGGGCGACAGCACTGTTGGTTATTTTGCCCTCGAAAATATTAATACCAGAGGCGATGGGGCGGCTTTTTTCAGCAGCACCTTCAATCCCCATCTTTGCAAGTTGAAGTACAAAAGGCAGTGTAACATTTGTCAGCGCAAAGGTGCTGGTTCTTCCTACCGCACCGGGCATGTTTGTTACGCAGTAATGAACAATATCGTCAACAATAAATGTTGGCTGGTGGTGTGTAGTGGGCCTCGAAGTTTCCACACACCCACCTTGATCAATTGCAACATCGATTATAACCGCACGGGGGAGCATTATTTTAAGGTCTTCTCGTTTTACCAAATGAGGTGCTTTGGCTCCGGGAATTAAAATCGCACCGATTAATAGATCCGCAGTTGCAAGGCTTTGCCTTAGGCTGTGTCTATCGCTAAATAAGGTGGTCACATTTTTAGGCATAACATCGTCCAGATATCTAAGCCGGTCTAGGTTGATGTCTAGCAAAGTGACATTTGCGCCAAGCCCCGCTGCAACTTTGGCAGCGTTTGCGCCAACAACTCCCGCCCCTAAAATTACAACATTTGCAGGTGCCACTCCGGGAACCCCGCCTAACAGTATTCCCCTACCTTCGAAAGGCCTTTCCAAATATTTTGCACCTTCTTGAATGCTCATTCTTCCTGCGACTTCGCTCATTGGGGTCAGCAGAGGTAGGTGCCCGGATAAATCTTTGATGGTTTCATAAGCAACAGCGGTCGCCCCGCTTTTCATGACTGCTTGCGTGAGTTTCTCATCTGCAGCGAAATGGAAGTAAGTGAAAATAACCTGAGCTTTTTGCATCAACGGCCATTCTGATTCCATGGGTTCTTTGACTTTTACGATAAGGTCTGCCCGGGACCAGATTTCTTCGCGTGTTGCAATTATAGTTGCGCCATGCTTGAGGTAATCCTGATCAGAAATGCCGCTGCCCAATCCTGCGCCCGATTGAATTAAGATTTGGTGCCCTGCCCTGCAAAGCTCATCCACCCCGACTGGAGTTAGAGCGACCCTGTACTCGTGGTTTTTTATTTCTGCGGGCACACCGACAATAAGTTTTTTCTCGGTCATATCGGGTTTCCTGCTTCCACGCTGTTTGCTTAAAAAGGTTGATTAATAAAGAACGAAGAAATTCTATGAGTAATCAGCCTGTAAAGTGTTAGTTTTATCCTATATAAAAACTATCCAAGAGTTATTTTTAACAAATAGGAACGGTTCATGCCACCAAGATTGATAAGTGTGATGATCGTTGCGCTATTTGTTGTGGTTAATACATCACTTTTTTATGCTGAAATACTTCCTAGGATTCGTCCTGGGCAACCACCCTCGTTTTATGTTGATTTGGCAGATGAAGCTGGAAATCTTCGCCCAGTTGTTAACTGGAAAGTGGTTGTGCGTGGTGAAGAGTTTTTGAAACTTCGCACGGGCATTACTTTGGTAGATGGGCAAGAAGATGAATTCTGGTTATGGGCTGAATATACCCAGCCTACTAATACTGCAGTGAAACCCGCACGGGATTTTTTAAACCTAAAATTGATGCGGAATGAATTTCACATTCATAGAGATGGCGATATGCTCGGGTTGCAGGCCAAGGTGCAGATCGAGTCGATCCGGGGCGTTGATTTTCCTTTGACACTCGAGATTAGTGGAAATGTATCCAACGGTTTTCTAAGCCCCGAGGTTAAGGTTGATAGCAGCTTGGGTGATCGTAACTTTAAACTTGAGGCTATGGAGGTACCAGTTTCTGGTGCAGTATTTCAGCCGTTTTTGCCTGTGCATCGAATTCTTGGCCTGTACCCAGGGCGCACATGGAAGCAGCCTTTCTTTGATCCGTTATCATTGGCTTTTTCTGCAGGGTCTGCTCAAGGTGGGTTGGATCAGGGCACGGGGTCTGTGATTGCAACGGTCCGCAATCAAACTGTTGATGTGATGTGGGGAGGCAGAAAAATCCCTTGCCTTGTGATTGATTATAATGGCAGTGACCTTGAGTCAACCGTATGGGTTGGCGCGCAAAACGGCATGGTGATCAGGCAGAAAAACAGATTATCTGAATCGATGGAGTGGGATTTGTTTCGTTTAAACTAATTCGTGGATGTTCAATGACTATTATTGACAATGCGGTTCCTGCAATCGAAATCCTTGATGTTTGCAAGCAGTATGGCGATAAGCTTGCGGTCGACCATATGGATTTGGTTGTAAAAAGAGGGGAGCTTTTTGCATTTCTTGGCCCTAATGGGGCTGGGAAAACTACGACCATCAAAATGTTATGTGGTTTGCTTTTCCCAAGTTCGGGGTCGATTAAAATTTGCGGATATGATCTTAAAACTCAGGGTGATCAAGCTAGGCGCCTAATCAGTTATGTCCCCGATCTTCCTTTTCTTTACGAAAAACTTACGGGTAGGGAGTTTTTAGAATTCATTGGCGATGTTTACGGTATGCAGCGCGATCTGATTGCGCAAAAAATAGTTGAGGTTAACAAGTTGTTTGGCCTCGAAGATTTTATTGATGATTTAACCGAGCGATACTCGCATGGAATGCGGCAACGTATGGTGTTTGCTTCTGCTTTGCTTCATGAACCAGAGGTTCTGGTGGTTGATGAACCCACTGTTGGGTTAGATCCTAAAAGTGTCCGAAAGCTTAAGGATGTGCTTAGGGATCAGGCTGATCAGGGCAAGGCTATTTTTCTTTCCTCACATTCTCTGGATATCGTTGAAGAGGTTGCAGATCGAATCGGCATCATTTTTCAAGGTAGATTGGTTGCATGTGGTTCTCTTGAATCGCTTAGAGATCAATCCGAAACTGGGGGTTCGCTTGAAGAGGTCTTCTTGAAAATGACCCATGAGAAATTGGAGCAGGATGAAAAGTTTTAACGAGGCTCCTAATTTGAGCGAGCTATCTAAGGGCTCAGAACTGGGGGCTTACCCTGCTTCAGGTTTAGCTTTGTTCAAGATGCGAATGCGCACCTTTGCCAATGTGTTTGCTGCTCTTAAGGGTGTGTTGCTTATTAGGCCTTTGGTTTTATTGTTTTGTAGTTTCATCATTTGGGGGTTGGTTTTTGGCACCAGCCTCGCAGGATTCAACTTTCTTAAGGCTCAAAAACTTCCTCTGGGTGGGGGCATTATTGGTCTTTTGTTTGACTTGCTTTTTTTCTCTCTTGGCTCTTTGCTTGTGCTTTCTTCCGGTATGATTTTGTATGGTGGCTTGTTTTCTTCTCCTGAAACTAATTTTTTGCTTACGAAGCCCATCAAGGCTGATCGCATATTTGCTTATCGATTTGCGGAAGCCATTGGTTTTAGCAGTTGGGCTTTTGTGATATTAGGTAGCCCGATCCTTATTGCTTTTGGGGTCGTTGCAGATTCACCAATGCTCTTTTATATCTACCTGCCTTTTTTCTTTTTTGGATATGTGCTGATTCCGGGCTCTATTGGGGCGGTACTATGCTTGTTGATTGCAGGGCTTTTGCCAAAAGGTAAAAAACTGTTCTTCAGTATTTTTGTTGTGGTGTTTGTGTTTCTCGTGCTTTTTGGGATGGGAAGGTTTTTTAGCTCAGTAAAAAAAGATGGTATTGATCGTGAGTTTGTTGATGCAACCTTAAGGCAGTTTGAGTTTTCAAGATGGTCGGGCCTTCCTTCTTATTGGATTTCGCGTGGCCTTCGAGCTGCTGGGCGTGGCGATGTTTCCAAAGCTAACTTTAATCTGCTACTAATTTGGTCGAACGGTATGATGCTTTATCTGGGTGGAGCATTACTTTCAAAGGTACTTTATCGCAGGGCTTTCGACAGGATGATTGCTTTTGGATCAAGTGCTAAGAAATCGAGCAGGGCCTTTTTTCTGGATCGATTATTTGAAAAGTCTCTGGGGTTTCTTGGCTCTGCTAGAAGAGCGCTTATCCTTAAGGATTTTCGTGCGTTTCGCAGAGAGCCCAGGCAATGGGTGCAGGTGTTAGTTTTTGGATTCCTGCTTTTTCTATATTTTGGAAGTGTTCGTAGATCCTTTCGTGGTGAGGTGACTTGGCCTTATCAAAATGGCGTTAGCATGCTCAATTTGTTTGCTGTTTCGTTGCTTCAATGCACTTATGTTGGAAGATTTGTTTTCCCAATGATTAGTCTTGAAGGCAAAAATTTTTGGATACTTGGCCTAGTTCCTATGCCGCGGGAATCTATTCTCTGGGCTAAGTTTCATTTTGCATTCTGGAGTACCACGCCTGTTGCAATTTTATTAGTTATCTTTAGTGATTTTATGTTGAAAATGCCTTTTGATTACCACCTTGTACATATTTGGACAACCTTGGTTGCAAGCCTTGGGATTTGTGCATTGGGTGTTGGTTTAGGTGCATGCCTTCCCAACTTTAAGGAAACCGATCCATCAAAAATTGCTGCGGGCTTTGGGGGTACCCTCAATCTGGTGATCTCGCTTTTTCTTCTCATCCTCTTAATGGGTTTGCTTTCTGGAATCTGGCATTTGAATCATACGGGGGAAAACTATACCAACCCCTCGTTTACAGGCATTCTTTTAATTATTGCAGGCATTGCCAGCGGGTCAGTGATTGGGTTAATGTCGGCTCTCATCCCAATGGCATTGGGATCGCAAAACCTCCGTTCCAAGGAGTTTTAGTTTAAGCCATTAGTTTTCGTGCAGTTTTGCAAATGTAATCCGTTGCTCTGACTACTTCATCTGCAGTTGAATATCGCCCTAATGTAAGGCGCAGCGCCCCTTCAGCTTGGTGTCGTGGGGTGAGCATTGCGCATAAAACTGCAGAATACAATACTTTGCCTTCGTGGCATGCTGATCCCGTTGAAGCTGCGATTTCGGGTGTTTGCTCTAATATTTCCCAGCCTTTGCAACCAAGGATACTAACATTGAGAGTATTTGGCAGGTGCAGCGTTGGGTGGCCATTGAGCACAATTTTATCGCCTAGTTCTTTTTTTAACCCTTGGTAAAGTTGTTCTCTTAGGTTTGTTAAGCGGGTAGATTCATTGGTCATATTTTCTGTTGCAATTACAGCGGCTTCGCCAAGGCCTGCGATGTAATGTACATTCTCGGTGCCTGCCCTTAGCCCAGATTCGTGTCCTGCCCCATGAAGGTAAGGCCCTATTATTGATCCTTTTCGGATATACAACGCGCCAATTCCTTTTGGTGCATATAGCTTGTGCCCTGCAATGGTAAGAAAATCAACCCCTAGTTGCATGACATCTAAGGGGACTTTTCCTGTAGATTGGGCCGCGTCTGAGTGAAGCAAAATGTTTTTAGATCGGGCGATTTCTGCGATTTTCTCGATGGGTTGTAATGTGCCAACTTCGTTGTTTGAATGCATGATGCTAATTAGTTTGGTGTTTTTGCGAATGGCTTTTTTGATTTCATCCGGATCAACCAAGCCTTGCCGATCTACCCCCACGGTGGTGATTTCAAAACCCAAGGACGAAAGATATTGGGCTGGCTTGTAGGTCGCTGGGTGCTCGATCGCGCTTAGGATCATGTGGCATTTTCTTGCGAAAAGCCTTTTTAAAAAACCTGTCAAATCTGACATCATTGTTGCTAGGATTGCTTGGTTGCTAGCTTCGGTGCCGCCCCCTGTAAATATTATTTCTTCGGGTTCTGCGTTGATGGCTTTTGCAAGCTTTTGCCTGGCAGTTTCCACAATAGCTTTGGCTGCTTTTCCGTAAGCATGGGTGCTTGAAGGGTTCCCAAAATCGTCCCCGTTAATGGAATCGCAGATTATCTTTGAAACCCTTGGGTCGATGGGGGTTGTAGCATTGTAATCAAGGTAGATTGGTTTCATGAGTGTTCGTAGGTTGTTTAGTTGTTAACGATTATTGTGGTACTTCCTTAAATATAGTCATTATAAACGAAAGAGTTTGGTTATATTTTCTTGAATATCGTTAATTTTGGGTAACATTTACAGGATAGAGTGGGGAGAGGTTGTTTTTATATCGAGGTGTTTTATGTACAGTGTAATTTTACTTGCTGCCCTTGCAGGCAATTCTGAAACCCCCGCTTGGCATTTAAAAAAAGCATATGCAGTTAATGCATATGGTGGTTATGTGTATCAGCACGGGGTATATGGTGGTGGATATGGGGCATCGTATAATTATGGCCCATATTATGAAACAGGATTCGGTTACTCTTATCGGGGAACCGGTAATGGGGTCTATTATGGGCCTTATTTGAAGAATCCAATGTATTCAACCCCTGCTAGCGTTATTCCAAGAAGCAGACCGGCAGATCCTGTTGAGGAAGTGTTGCCTGTGCCCAAAGTTGAAGAAAAAAGCCAAACTTCCACTTCAAATAGAGCTAAACTTTTCGTGGAAATCCCAGCGAATTCCAGCTTGTTCATTGATGGTAAGCCATTTGCTGTTTCTGATGGGTTTGGTACTTTCGTAACCCCAGAACTTGAATCTGATAAAACTTATTCTTACTTGCTTAAAATCGAGACGGATCTTAATGGAACTAAAGTTGTTGATACCAAAAAAGTGGTTCTTAAATCAGGCGATCGCATTACGACAAGTTTTATTGATGGTGATAAGCAGGGTTCCACTGCCAAACTAAAGTAGTGAACTCTGGTTTTGAATTTAAAGATAAAATCAAGGATGGCTTTTATGCCATCCTTTTTTATTTACGGTAGCAAAGTGATTATGTAAAGAAATAGCCCGATCATTCCAAGAAATGAAAGCATTCTTACACCCCAGCGATAGGCTTCAATGCTTATAATTTTCCAGTCATCATGTCGGGTTGCGCTGTAAACTAGGCTGATTACTAAAATCAAAAATGGTAGATGCCAGTAATATCCTGTTGCAATAATCGGGGTCATGGCGAGTTCCATCAATCAAATTCCTATATTTATTTGGCTTTTGGCTTTTCTGGGATAAGTAATACCGGGCCCATAAGGGCATCATAGATGACCATGATGTTTAATACTCCCGCAATGACGGTGTAGACCCATCCCAGATCCCACGATCGGTCGCTTCTATTTTGTAACAAATTAAGTTCGGTTTCTGGAGGAGTGCGTTGGTATTTACCTAGATAAGGATCAAGAGGTGGATCAGATTCTTCATCATATTCGTAGTTTTGGTAAATGGCGGGCCATGCCGATATGCCTATCCAGAACTGCCCTGCGTATTGCATTCGGTAGGCAATGCAATTTGGGATTTTAAAATTAAAAGGTAGAGAGATGGAGGGAAGATTTTTGGCCCTTGGGAGGTAAACATTGCTCCATTGGCCGAGCATCATTCCGTAATAAAACAACCCATTGACGCAGAAAAAGAAAAGCAGTCCTTTGCCAATACGCCCTTGAAAAATCTGGCCTAACCCTGGAACAAGGTAGCTTAATATAGCACCGGGTATTCCGTAAGTGCTGTAGTTCACAGGTGCGATTTTCGATTCGGGCAAATTTTCGTCGGTAAGATTCATTTCGAAGGTAGTTCCTGTCCAGCGAATTCTATTGCTAACTTACAACAGGATACACAAATTTATTTCATAGGCCAACCGAAAGAACTGCTTAAATATAAAGCTGCTGCACAAACAAATAATATGATGCCCAAGAAGCCCACCGCATCAAGCAGCACTGTTTTTAATTTAGAACGTTTTTTTCTTTCAGTGGGTTCGGTTTTTGAACTGTAATTCAAGGGAGTTGAACCCTTGTTGGTGCCTAAATCTTGTTTTGATTCCAAAGGGATTGGTTTTGGAATTTCAGTCGGTTTTTCGATCGGTTGTACAATCGATGGTTTTATTTCTTTTTGTTGTTTTTCGAGTTCTTCTTGGCGTAATTTTTCCCATGATTGGGCTAGAGGCGCCCAAGTTAAAGGCGAGGGCTTCCAGCCTGATGTAGGCTCCGAAGTTGCCTGGGGTTCATCCTGCACTTCTTCGATTTTAGGAGATGATTCAGGGGCGCTTTGGGAGTATCTGTTAAGTATTGATTGCGGGGCAGCAGGCTTGTATTCTTCTTTGGGTGATTGGGCGATTACAGGTGCTGTTGCAGTTGGGATGATTGTGGGTTCAATTGGTTTTGGTGCCCAAGGCGCTTCGCCTGGTGAAAATATTCCCATCGATGAAAAGTCTGGCTCAGCTTTTTGGGGAGCTTCACGAGGTATGTTGGCCTCAGGAAGGTTGAGCATTTTTTGCACCAATACATCGAGGTCATCGAGTTGTTTTCTGGTAAGGTGCAAATTGCTTGTAGGATTATGGATGTTGGACACGAAAACCTCGGTTAACATATGAGCTTTAAGAAACGGCCTTAAAAGCACATCAGTTGGCTTAATATTGGCACAGGAAATAGCAACAATGTCGGAACGATTCTACACCAGTTTGGAAATAACTTTGGGAACTATGGAGTTGCGGGGCCCCGAGGCTCACCATCTTGCCGTTGTTTCCAGGATTGCCCCGGGCAGTATGATTGCCTTATTCTCCGGTGATGGCAGAGAATTTTCGGCAGAGGTTCTCGAAGCAAAAAAAAATCGTGTGCTCTTGGATGTTAAATCAGTTGCTGAAGTTTGCCGCGAGCCCAAGGTAAAACTCACCATTTTTGCATCTATTCCTAAGGCGCAGCGATGTGATTTTCTTATCGAAAAACTTACTGAGATAGGCGTTTTTCGCTTTGTTCCACTTGATTGTGAATATTCGGTAGTCAAGGCTAAGCAGATTAATACCGATAAATTGCGTCGCAGTGTTATCGAGGCTAGTAAACAATGCCTTCGGAATAGGTTCATGGAAATTTCTGAGCCAATCACCTTTACAGAATCTTTGCAAAACATTGACGAATCAGAATTGAATCTGTTTGCAAATCTTGAGGACAATCTTGCAGGTAAAATTGTTCGTGGCCCATCAGATAAGGTGAATATCTGGATTGGCCCAGAGGGTGGGTTTTCCCCAGCCGAGGTGAAGTTGGCTTTAGAAAAAGGGCTTAAAATTATCTGTGTCGGGAAAACTATCTTAAGAGTGGAAACCGCTGCAGTAGTTTTGGCAGGGCTAGCCATCCATAGTAGTTAGGGTTAATAGTTGCTGGCTTTTTCGCAATAATCGACCATGGTGGCAACTTCGGTTCGCATATCTTTACGATGTACAATTCGATCAACAAACCCATGTTGCATCAAAAATTCGCTGGTTTGGAATCCTTCTGGTAGTTCTAGTCGAACGGTGTTCCAAATAGTGCGCTTACCTGCAAAGCCAATCAGTGCGCCTGGTTCTGCAATAATAATATCCCCTTGAAATGCAAAACTAGCAGCAACGCCGCCCATTGTGGGGTTGGTTAGGATGCTGATATAGAGGCACCCTGCTTGGTGATGCCTGCCAAGGGCTGCAGAAACTTTGGCCATTTGCATGAGGGAAAGGATCCCTTCCTGCATGCGTGCTCCCCCACCAGAGCCGCTGACGAATATCAGTGGGAGTTTTAAACGGGTAGCTTCTTCAGCTGCCCTGCAAAGCTTTTCGCCCACTACAGATCCCATCGAGCCTGCCATGAATGCGAAGTCGGTAATCCCAACTACGACTGGCCTGCCGCGAATAAATCCCCTGCCTACCGCCGCTGCATCTAGAAGCGAGGTTTTTGCCTGTTCCGATAAAATTCTTTCTTTGTAAGTGATGCGATCCTTAAATCCTAGTGGGTCGCAAGGGCGCAGATCTCGGAACCATTCTTCGAAGCTATCTTCGTCTAATAGTTGATCGATTCGTTCTTTGGTTGGCATGTAGAAGTGGTAATCGCATTCGGGGCAGATATTGAATTTATTTTCCGCTTCTTTGCGAAAAATGCTGGCTTTGCAACCTGGGCAGCGAAGCCAAAGGCCTTCGGGAACGCCTCTTTTTGGTCTGCCTGACAATGCGCTTGGCTGGTTTACATCACCCGGATTCATGACTTGCGATTCCTGCAACCTTGGTTATTTATTTTGCGATCACTGATCAATGTTCATCATACTCAATTAAGCTTTTTCAGCAAAGATCGTATCTCGACCCGGGAGATCCTAGTGTAAGACTAGGGCAAAATCGAATGAAAAGTAAAAAAAGGTCGCTATCTTTATTTTTAAGCTTCTTTTTTCAAATATTATGAATTAATCACCAAATTCTGCAAATATTGCTCTTCACAGGCCAAACAAATATTACTAACATGATAATGATTATGATATTTGTTTGTTTGGGGCTTGGTTATTTTAATGAAAAGGTTCAATTTCGAATTCTTATTTTCGGGAACAAATGCTGCTTATTTTGGCGGTTTTGTTGCATTTTCTCTCTTATTCTTAGCCATTCAGCCTATTCAAAAACGTGCTGTTTCCACCACTCTCGAACTGCTTCATGTTTCTTTCGATCCCACTCGTGAAGTTATTCATGAAATTAACGAGGCCTTTGCTCTAGATTGGCAAAAATTTAAAGGTGGGAAGGTTCAGATTTTTCAGTCGCATGGGGGGTCTGGCAGTCAGGCGCGCTCCATTGCGGATGGTTTGCCTGCTGATATCGCTTCTTTCGCACTTTTTACCGATATGGAAGC
>CAJCCR010000063.1 GCA_903960945.1 uncultured Planctomycetaceae bacterium | reverse complement strand
GTCGCCAAAGTCATGGCATTGGGTTCCGTAACTTTCGCATTCACCGCATCGCCAAACCATTTTGCAAATTGATCAAAAGGGCATTGCGCTAATTCATGTTCTAAAAGCCCATGAAGGGTGTAGTCTTTTCGTAAGTCTGCAAGTGATGCCATGATAAATTCTCCGTGAGATTCTCTTTGTCGATATCATAGTCTTTTTTCCGACACAAAGAAAAGCCTCCATTTACTTGATTCCTTTATTAACCCCTATTACAATCATTTCTTAACCCTTAATCCAAGAAAGGCAAACATGCACAAGTTATTCTCTCTGACGGTTGCAGCTTTATTCATCGCAGCCAGTTTCTCCTTTGCTCAAGAATCCAAATCCACCAAAAAGCTTTTGGTGATCACCGAATCCAAGGGCTTTGTGCATGGTGTGGTAAAGCGCCCCAAACCTGAAGAATTATGCCTGGTCGAAAAATCACTCATCGCATTGGGAAAATCGTCTGGCATGTTCGAAGCAGTGGTCACTCAGGATTCCCGCACAGCAATCACTGCAGAAAACTTGCAAAAATATGATGCAGTATTCTTTTACACCACAGGCGAACTGCCACTTTCTGATGTGCAAAAAGCCGACCTGCTCCAGTACATTAAGTCTGGCAAGGGCTTTGCAGGCAGCCATTGTGCAACCGATACCTTTTACAAATGGACCGAGTATGGCAACATGATCGGTGCTTACTTTGATGGCCATCCTTGGCATGAAAAAATCAAAGTAAAAGTGGAAGATAAGAACCACCCTGCAACGAAACATCTGGGCGATTCATTTGAAATAACCGATGAAATTTATCAGTTCAGGGGCCCTTACGACCGGAAAAACCTGAATATCCTGCTTAGCATGGATACCACCGCAGTTAAAAAAGAAGGCAAACGCGCGGACAAGGATTATGCACTTGCCTGGACTAAAGAATATGGCAAAGGCCGGGTTTTTTACACAGCTTTTGGACACCGCGATGAAATTTGGGCTGACGAAAGATTCCAAAAGTTAATGCTTGGCGGGCTAGGCTATGTAATGGGGCTTAACGATGGTAGTGGCAAGACTGGTGAAAAAAAGCAATAAAATGCTTGAATCAGCTTCCATTACATTTATCAAAGCTTTAGCCTATGTGACATACAAAACAAGACTATATTTCTAATTATGGTCTTGTTTTGAATAAAATAAAGCAAATCACCCCAGGGGGTTTGAGTGATAACTAGGCTAATAACATCAAATGTTCATGGTTCCGATGATTGTAATTATCAATTTTTAACCAGTATGCTGGTGAATGAAAGTATTGCAATCGATGCAGGAGCAATTGGTTTTTATTCTTCTCCCAAAGAGCAAGAAAAAATCCGCCATGTTTTATTAACCCATTCGCATATCGATCATCTAGCATCACTCCCCATCTTTATTGAAAATGTATTCACGGGAAGGCCTGACCCTGTAATTATCTATGGTTCAACGCCTGTATTAGACTGTTTACAATCCGATGTTTTCAACAATCGAATCTGGCCCGATTTCATCGAACTTTCCAAGTTCCCTGTTTCACGTTTCCTAGATATCAAAACCTTCGAACCAAACCAAACAATCACCCTCGAAGGGATTAAAATCACCTCTATCAACATCAATCACGTTGTTCCCACGGTTGGATACATTTTTGATGATGGGAAAAGTGCGATTGGATATGTCAGCGATACAGCCGAAACCGAGGAAATCTGGGAACTCCTCAACAAGCAGGCCAACTTAAAGGGAGTGTTTCTGGAAGTTACCTTCCCCAACGATCACCAATGGCTTGCGGATGTATCCAAACATCTAACACCAAAAACTTTTAAATTAGAACTACAGAAGTTAAAGAAAGATGTGCCGGTTTTTGCAGTGCACCTTAAAGGCCGCTACCGAGATCAGGTGGCCAAGGAAGTTGCAGAACTTAACCTTCCCAATGTTCATATCACCAAGTTTTTAAAAGACTACACCTTTTAATAATTACACTTAAGACACAAAAAAGCCCTCCGAGGTTATCCTCAGAGGGCTTTTATTTTCTACAAGCTTTTCTTACTTCGCAGTCTCCAACAACTGCCTAAGCACATAACGAAGAATTCCGCCATGCTTGTAATAAAGCACTTCCTGCGGGGTATCGATGCGAACAACCGCTTTAAATTCTTTGCCATTGGCCTTCACCGCAATGGTTTTACCGGGAGCATAATCGGATGCCTCTAGTAGAGAAGCAAGGCCGGTGATTTCAAAGACCTCTTCGCCAGTTAGGCCAAGCGAAGCTGCATTCTTGCCCGCTTCAAATTGCAGGGGAAGTATTCCCATGCCCACCAGATTACTGCGATGTATACGCTCGTAACTTTCAGCTATCACGACTCGTACACCCAGCAAAGCAGGCCCCTTGGCGGCCCAATCACGCGAACTACCCGAGCCATATTCCTTGCCCGCAAGAATTGCCAAGGGCACTTTCTCTGCATGATATTTAACCGAGGCATCAAATATCGACATCCCTTCCCCAGAAGGAAGATGCCTTGTGAAACCGCCCTCCGTACCAGGAGCAAGAATGTTCTTCAACCGAATGTTGGCAAAGGTGCCTCGTACCATCACTTCATGATTACCCCTGCGTGCGCCATAACTGTTGAAGTCTGCAGACGCCACGCCACGCTCTTGCAAATACTTACCAGCAGGGCTGTCTTTCTTGATATTTCCCGCAGGGGAAATATGATCGGTGGTGATACTATCACCCAGAACCGCAAGAACGCGCACAGCTTTTAAATCTGCAATCGCATTTGGATTACGAGGCATGTTTTCGAAGTATGGTGGGTGCTTCACATAAGTGGAGTTTGCATCCCAAGCATACTGATTACCAGTAGGAACAGGAAGCTCCTGCCAAGCTGGATCACCCTTGAACACTTCGCTATATTCCTTGGTGAACATCTCAGGCTTGACGCACTTCGCGACAGCCTCATGAATTTCTTTTGTGGTAGGCCAGATATCTTTGAGAAACACGGGCTTACCATCGCTGCCATTACCTACAGGCTCTGTTGCGAAATCAATATCGGTTCTGCCCGCGATTGCATAAGCCACAACAAGAGGCGGCGAAGCCAGATAGTTGGCACGCACTTCAGGATGTACCCTGCCCTCAAAATTTCGATTCCCACTCAAAACCGCAGCAACGATAAGCTGGCCTTCTTCAATCCCCTTAGAAACAGGCGCAGGCAATGGCCCGCTGTTTCCTATGCAAGTCGTGCAACCATAACCCACAAGATTAAAGCGCAGTTTATCAAGGTCATTCATCACATCCGCTTCCACAAGATAATCTGTGACCACCTTGGAACCGGGAGCCAAACTTGTCTTCACCCAAGGCTTTGTTTGCAAACCCTTTGCTACCGCTTTCTTCGCAACCAAGCCTGCTGCAAGCATCACCGAAGGATTCGAAGTGTTGGTGCAACTAGTGATTGCTGCAATAACCACCGAACCATGCTTTAGAACCTCTTGCTTGTTATTCATGGTAACAACAGCCTGCGCATCCGCAGTTGCAACGCTGACACCCGCCTTAGGCTTAGCCTTGGCGATCAAACCAGGCAGCGCACTATTAAAGGAAGTTTTCATATCGCTTAAACGAACCCGATCTTGAGGGCGGGTCGGCCCAGCCAAGCAGGGCTCGATCACTTTCATATCAAGTTCCATGGTGCTAGAATAATTTGCTTCGGGCGTTGATGCATCGTGGAACATGCCCTGCTGCTTCATGTATGCTTCGGTTAATTCAACAAGCTCTTTGGGCCTGCCTGAAAACTTCATGAAACGAATCGTTTCTGCATCTACAGGGAATATGCCACAAGTTGCACCATACTCGGGGGCCATGTTCGCAATGGTTGCACGATCAGCCAAAGGCAGATCAGCAAGGCCCGGCCCATAGAATTCCACAAACTTACCTACCACGCCCTTCTTTCTAAGCATTTCCGTTACGGTAAGAACGAGATCAGTTGCGGTAGCGCCTTCTGGCAATTTTCCGGTCAGCTTGAAACCAACCACTTCAGGAATCAACATAGAAACAGGCTGCCCTAGCATCGCAGCTTCTGCTTCAATCCCGCCCACGCCCCAACCCAATACGCCAAGACCGTTGATCATGGTGGTATGCGAATCCGTGCCCACCAAAGTATCAGGGTAGGCGTAGTTTTTGCCATGCACTGTTGCACTCATCACAACCCGTGCAAGACATTCCAAATTCACTTGATGGACAATGCCTGTTTCGGGAGGCACCACTTTGAAATTATCAAAACCATTTTGGCCCCAACGCAGAAAAGCGTAACGCTCTCTATTTCTCTCAAATTCAAGATCCGAGTTGTTCTTAAACGCTAGGCCATTACCAAAATCATCAACCTGAACGGAATGATCGATCACCAATTCCGCAGGGCAAAGAGGATTGATCTTGGTAGGGTCGCCCCCCATCAACTTCATGGCATCGCGCATAGCTGCAAGATCGACAACTGCGGGAACGCCCGTGAAATCCTGCAACAAAACTCGGGCAGGGGTGAAACTGATTTCCTTGGAAGGAATGCTCTTCGGGTCCCAATTCGCCAATGCCTCAATATCTGCCTTGGTTACGCTCAAGCCATCTTCGGTTCGCAAAAGATTTTCTAGAAGAATCTTAAGTGAAAAAGGAAGTTTAGCTATCTGTGGCAACTTCTTCTCTAGTAGTTTTAAAGAATAATAATGATGGGTCTTCCCACCTGCATTTAGGTTGGTTTCGGTTTCAAAGCTGTTTTTCATAACAGTTATTCCTTTAGGTTTATTGATCTTACGTTATTCTCTTGATGCTGGGCCTTTTAGGCAACTAATTCTCAGGTACTTTTCACTTTAGATACTTTTCTCTTGCCTACCTCAATAAAATAATGATAATTTATAAATAAGACTTATGAAGGCCTATCAAAGTAAGTCTCTCCCGTGGCTTATCAATCACTTTTGGGGGATACTATGTTCAAGCGTGGATTTACCCTTATCGAATTATTGGTTGTTATCGCAATTATTGCAATTCTTATTGGCCTATTGCTACCCGCTGTTCAAAAAGTGCGCGAAGCTGCCTCCAGATCCACCTGCTCCAACAATCTCAAACAAATCGGCCTCGCCTTACATAATTATCTCAACGCTTTTGGTACTTTTCCCTCTGGTTGCCCAAGTTCAGCAAATTTTGGCCCCAGCCCGCTTGTTTTACTCATGCCCTACATCGAACAAGAAGCCATTTTGAGGGGCTATGATGTCAACCAATCTTCGGGCGCTGCTGCAAGTGCCAACGACCCCGTCTCCATTTTCAAACTTAAATTGCTTTTATGCCCATCAGACCCCAACCCTGCTACCTCCACTTATTATGGCTGGACCAACTACCATACCAACACGGGATCTTGGGTTGGCGTTTCAGGATGGGATGGCGCCTTCGGGCCCAACTTTTCAGCTGCAGGTAAACCCGCTGCTCCTATCGTTGGCACCAAAGATCTTGTCGATGGTACAAGCAACACCTCTGCCTTTGCTGAAGTCTGCAACGGCCCATTCTCCAACTCATCCCCGTGGGAACCCCGAACCGATTGCTTCGAAGGGGGCAATACTACCCAAACCACAATTGCATCTGCCCAAGCTTACTTCACCAATAAAAACTGGAAAACCGCTGGCGGCCCCGCCGGCTGGACCGACTGGCGCTATCGCGGCTACCCTTGGCGTGAAGGCTCTGTCTGGCGCAATGGCTACAATCATCTCCTTCCACCCAACAGCCCTTGCTGGAGACCTAACGGCGATTGGTGGCAACTTGTCAGCCCCGCCAGCAGTTTCCACTCGGGTGGCGCCTCTACCGTCATGTGTGATGGCTCGGTTCGATTCGTCAACGAGGCCATCGACCCAATCACCTGGACTTCCATGGGTACCCGTAACGGTGGCGAAGTTGTCCAATTACCTTAGTTAACTCGGAGATTTCACAATGCTACGCTTCATGCTTTCGCTTGGAATCCTCGGCCCTTTATTCCTCTCCGGATGCGGTTCAGATAACAAACCCATCGATCAAGATAAACTCCAGCAGGAATTCAATGACCTGCAAAAAGCTCGGCAAAAAGAAGACCCCTACGCAGGTAAACGAAAATAACTCTCTTCCCGTAACCCCTCTCTTCCCTTAAAAAGGAGACATGAACCAACGCGTTACATTAAACAGAGCCCTCTCCAAGCTAGGCTATGGCAGCCGTACCCAAGCTCTCGATTGGATTCGCAACGGTCGAGTTAAAGTGGATGGCAAAACCTGCACCAACCCACTCGAATGGGTTGATTTAAAACTCCAAGACATCGAACTAAAAGATACTCAAAAACCCAAACAAAACACCATCGCCCTTCTATTGCACAAACCCCCGGGCTATGTCACCACCCGTGATGATGAACTTTCACGACCCACTGTTTTTGATCTATTGCCTCCAGATCTGGGTTACCTTTTCCCTGCAGGCAGACTTGATTTCGAAAGTGAAGGCTTGCTTCTTTTCTCCAACGACTCCCTAATCACCAACCTGCTTACCGATCCCTCACACAAAATCGATAAAACCTACGTTGTCACTATCCGCGGGCAACTTACCCCCGAATCATTACACCAACTTCGTAATGGCATCAAACTCAACCAAAAAGCCACCCAGCCCTGCAAAGTCAAAGTATTGCAAGATAATAAAGATTCTTCTATTCTTGAATTTATTCTTAACGAAGGATTGAATAGACAGATTCGAAAAATGATTCATGCGGTTGGAAGCAAGGTGAGAAAATTAGTGCGCACT
>CAJCCR010000062.1 GCA_903960945.1 uncultured Planctomycetaceae bacterium | reverse complement strand
TGATTGAATTACTTTCAAAGTTTTGAAAATTTTTCAAATGCCTTATTTTGTAGCTGTAAAACAAGGATTTTTGTTGGCTTTGTGTTTTTTCTTGGAAATTAATATTAGATTTTCAATCAGATAATGTCTCGGATTAGCTGTAATAAACACTTTATGCTTGTTTGAAAAAATTCCCGACTCATAATTGTTTATCGAGCCTTTTACTTATTGGAGATTTTTCGTTGAGCACATTGGAAATTCATCAGAAAGATGGCACTATCTGGCGTATGGATGTTTTAGGTTCCTTGGAAATAGGCAGGCAGCGCATTGGGGAACCCAATCCCATCCAGTTTCTCCAAGGTTCGGGTGAAAATGGGTTTGATCGATTGGTTGTCGCCCCCTTGGCAGAGGCGGCCTTCAGCAGAAGGCAAATCACCCTCGAATTGATAAACCCTAAAACTTTACGGTTGACTAATACTTCGAAAAAATCTTGGCAACTTGATGTTGAAACCATGCTTGAGCCCAATCAGGTCGTTGAAAAATCCATTCCTTGTTCTTTTGCTTTGCATACCTTGTTGTTCAAGATTCATTCAGATTCTCAAAATATTCCAGTAGATGAAGTCGAGATTTTTCATTCCATCACCGACTCCGTCAGCGGTCATGCCACCATTCTTGAGCAATCCAACAAGCTTGCCAATGTTACTGATGCGGAGTTTATTGATATTGTGAACTGGTTGCAAATGACCATGCAAGTGCTTCAAGGTACTATTGGAAGCCAAGATTTTATTAAGGAAGCTGCAGTTGCCTTGGTTGATATTGTGGGCCTTGAGTCTGGGCGGGTTTTACTCGGTGCACCCGGGAATTTGAAAGTTGCTACCGCTCATCCACCAGAGTTTCTTGATATTAAAAACTGGGAGCCAAACAAAAACATTGTGAAACGGCTTTCTGAATTTAAAAAGACAATATGGCATACAGGCGAAATTAAAGTCGGGAAAACGAATCTCGGAGCCATGGCTGTCGTGGCTGCCCCTATCATGGATTCCAAAGGTAATTTTCTTGGTGTCCTGTATGGCGAAAGATCCCCCACAGGGAGTGAACGCCGCTCTGCTATCATCGAAGGCCTTTTAGTAGACATGCTTGCTTGTGGATTATCCACGGGCTTAGTTCGCCAAAATCATGAAAAAGATGCAGTGCAGGCAAGAGTGCAATTCGAACAATTCTTTACTCCTGAGTTGGCTAGGCAACTTGCCTTGGAACCTACATTGCTTCATGGAAGAGAAGCGGACGCAACATTATTGTTTTGCGATTTAAGGGGTTTTAGCCGGATTAGCGAACGCATTGGGCCCGAAGGTACCAATAAATTGATGAGCGCTATTTTTGATGCGCTTTCCAAATGTGTTCAAGATCAATCCGGGGTTTTAGTGGATTATCTCGGTGATGGTATGCTTGCAATGTGGGGTGCGCCCGGGCATCAACCAGATCATGCAAAGCGTTGCGTAATCGCAGCTCAAAAAATGCAAATGCAAATCCCCTTGATCAATGAAAAGTGGGGCAAGCAGATTGGCGAATCGATTGCCTTGGGGATTGGGATTAATTCTGGGAAAACCTGGGTAGGAAACACCGGATCATCGATCAAATTTAAATATGGCCCATTGGGGCCTTCGGTGAATTTGGCAAGCCGGGTGGAAGGGCTTACCAAATATTTACGCAGCTACCTTTTGATTACTGGTGCTACCAAGAAATTACTAGATGATAGTTTCCTTACGCGCAGGGTTTGTAAAACGACCGTGGTAAATGTGGTTGAGCCCGTTGATATCTACGAGGTTTTTGTCGAAGCGAACGAAAAGAATAAAAGGCTGAAACAAGTTACTGAACAAGCTTTGATAGAACTCGAAAAAAACAATTTCAGAGAAGCATCGAAGATCTCAGGATTTAGTTTGGCTGAATTCCCCGATGATGGTCCGCTTATTTTGATTCTTCACCGTGCGGTGGAAATGCTGATGAATCCCACTCAAGCGTTTCAGCCTGTTTGGCATCCACCCGGGAAATAAATATCAGGGAATGGGATTAAGATTGCAGGTTTTCAAGCATTTCTTTGCGAGATATTAGGCGTTGGCCCCTGCATTCATCTATATGAAGTGCTTTAAGCAGCCTTTTTCGCAGTTTTGCCATCGCTTGTTCAACTGCGTTAAATGAAATGCTTTTCATTAGGATAGCGCCCCCTGCTCTGCGGTCATGTCCACCCGCCCTGCCCATCCGACCAACCACTTTTTTTAGCAGTTCGCCAGCCTTGGCGTTGGCACCAGATGCCCGCGCAGAAAGAATTAGTTTGTTTTCAAAAAGCCCGGCGCATACTGCCCAATCAACTTCTTCAAAACGAATAAGGAAATCAACAACTTCTGCTGCAAGTTCGGGTTGGGGCAAATCGTGAACCCAGCTAATGATCAGCCTGTCATAAATAAACGAACTTTGTAACGCTTGAACCACGCCTTCAAAATGCGATTGGGGTAAGCGGGCGTTTCGTATCTCTGCAAGTAAATCTTTATCTGCCTTGGGGAAAAGCCAAAGCAACGCTTCTTCATCCGCACTGCTTGCATGCCTAGGGAAACCCATTAATTCGGTTTCCATCCCATACATCATTGCAGTAGCAACCTTAAAAGATACTTCCACATTTTGCTCGCGAAGATATTCTGCAACCACAGAACAAGTTGCACCCATGCTCTTGCGCACATCTACAAAAGGAATTCCCCGCACATTTCCAGGGGTGTCATGGTGATCAATCACAGCTACCAATGGTATGCCATTTTCATTGGAGTGCCTGCCTGTTTTAGGCTGACTATCCACCATTACAGCAACATCACCTTCGAGCCATTCAATTCCATCCATCGGAACTAATTCCAAGCCAAGAATTTCTACCATGGCTCTGTTTTCAGAGCGATTGATAAGGCCATCGCGGGTCAATCGGATTTTTTTTCCAAGTACGCTTTTTACAAGATGAGCAAGCCCAACCATGCTGCCAATGCTATCTGGATCAGGGTTGATGTGAGAAACAAAAGTAACTCTGGTGGCGTTTTTGATTTCTGCAAGAAATCGATCCGAGCGCAACTGGGTAGTGGTGCGATAGTTGACCTTCGATTTTCGGGCGGAAGGTTTCTTTAGTCCCTTAGCTTTCATGACTTTACCATTTCGAAGCGGTTTCTTTTTTGTCTTCGCCTGTAATGCATCAGCTTTAGCCAATACCGTACTCATAATATTTCTTTGCTCAGTTCTTGGATTCGATTCCATTGCTTTAATGTCACGGGCATAACTGAAAGTCTAGGTATTCTAACAAGTTCCCAGTCCGAGAACGAAGAATCTGCTTTAATTTGAAGAAGACTTACCGGATTTTTAAGTCGTTTGCTGGGAACAACTTCCACTACCACTAATTTTTCATTCTCAGAATTCGGGTCTTTTACAGGCCCCGCACTCACAAGCATCTCCCCCACCACAGCTTTTTCCTTACCAGTGTGGTAAAAAAAGACTTTATCGCCCTTAGCTATTTGCCTTAAGTACTTAAGGGCCAATGGGTTAGACACGCCATCCCAAAGGGTCTTGCCTGCTGCTTCGAGATCAGCATAAGAAAAGTCGTCAGGTTCTTGTTTGAAAAGCCACAAGTTCATATTTGATATGCAGTTAAAGCAAATAAAGCAAGTTGGATTCCGATGGAATACAAAGGACTACCCAGCCTGCAAGTCTCGATTTTAACCGTATAGACTTTCCATATCAAGGGCTTGGTGGGTCTTTCCCAAGAATGATTGTATTTAATATCGCTCGTTGACGGTCTGTAAGGTTTCTTGGGGAATTTGAGAATATTGCGTCTAATCGGAACGCCTCTTTAGTTTGAATGAGGGCTTCTTCTCGAAGTTCAGCCCGATTAGGTCTTTTGGCATCTGCCAAATAAGCTTTCCAAAGGAGATTCGCCAGCTGGAAACGCAGTTTGATTTCGTATGGATCAAATGGGATGGCTTGCCTAAGTGCTTGCGCGGCATCGAGATACTGATTAACAGCTTGGGTTTTATTGCTTTCTGCGTAAAGGGTTCGGATTTGGGCTTTAACCAAAGCGGGCTCGATCGACTCCCTATTCAATTTTGCAGCTCGGTCCAGTTCAATAAGGGCTGCGTTGCCAAAAGCCAACGCTTGGCCATCGCCATTTCGGGTGGCTTCGAAAAATGCAACAGGGTACCAAGTGCCAAGTAAGAGATTCCAGCGAGGATTCTGCGGCTCTAAAGCAGAGGCTTGCTGCAATGGAGAAAGCACCATCGTGCGAAGTTTAAGAAGCTTGGAATCATTTTTTCTATCGGGCGGTGAAGTTGCAATTAATTGTCCATTTTGAATTGCCTGGGTTCCTAAAGTGAAGGCGTTGGCAAGAGGCAGGAAAACGCCAACCATAAAAAATCCCGTGACCCCAACTACTACAGGAAAGACCCAGGCAGGCTTTAGGCCCCTGATGGTTGAATCTGAAAAAGTAGTGCTCCAAGCCAGCGCTGCAACTGCCCAGAAAGGCACCATCACCGATGCAAAAATAATGCTTCCCGAAACACAAAGATTTAGCAGCATTGCAATCAACCCCGCGAGCAAAATCCTCTTCATCCAGAATTTGTTGATGTGAAGGTTTTCTAAAACACCAATCGCAATAAACCAACCCGCAGTTCGCAGCAGTGCGCCAATGCTTTCATTGATCAGATCCGAGGGCGGTTTGTATTCAACCCGCAGAACGAATGCAATCAACAGGCCCAACATGCCCCCAAGGTAACAAACCCAGGGCGGAATAGGGTTGCTATAATCCTGCTCCGATGATTCATTTTCATGATGCATCACTAGTCGTTGAAATAATATCGCAATCACCATTATAAATAAAAGCAGTGCGATGATACCTGCAGAAGACCAGAGTTCTAAGGCGAAGTTGTGCGGATCTTTGATTTTCTCTAGAGCATTTTCGTTCATGAATCTAGCGTAGGAATTTCCAAAGTTCCCAGGCCCTACTCCCAGAAGAGGGTACTGTTCAATCATTTTCCATGTGCCCTTCCAATAATCGATCCTGGCACTCAAACCACCAGAAGATTCTTTTTTGAAGATGCCAGCCAAAGAGTTGGTTTTCCAAATCATAACTGCAGAGATAGAAACAATTGCCAAGGAAGCTAGAAGCCAAACCCTTTTTGCAGGGAATGTCTGCCAAAGATAAAGTGCAGTAGCAGAGGCCAAAACCAGAAAGATAGAAGCCATCGCCCCCCTGCTGAAGTTTGCCCAGACTGCAAAAATAAAAGCTCCCGCAATCCCCAGCGCCATGGGGAAGAATATTTTTCTTTTGCTGTTAAACCATGCTGCAACTGAAAGTGCCAAGGCAGAGGGAAACATTAGCGCAAGGAAGCTTGCAAGAGTATTGGGGTGCGAAAAGGTGCTATAGATGTGGGTTTGCATCACCCGTGTCCGCAGAACGTCTAGGAAGTTATTGTCTGGATCAAAATTGCCTGAACTTTGTTCCATGAAGTCTTTTCGTAGTTGTTCTATGTTGTTGCCATATTGCTCACGCAATTTGGGCATTTCCCAGCAGTATTGATAGATGCCAAAGATTACCACTGCAAAAGCTGTTGCAAGCAAAGCGTTGAATATGATTTTTTGTTCTTGAGTATTAACTGTTGCCTGCCTGATTGCAAAGAAGCAACAAGCCATCCCCAGCATTTCCCAAGATATGATTCTTGCTGCATAAACATTGGCCGCAGCAAATTCGGTAGATACGAAATAAACCCCTGCAACGCCTACCAAGCCCACATCAATAATGCCAATTGGTACCACAGGCACCTTTGCCAATAGCGACCAAAGTGACCAGGCGCTTGCCAATAGAAACCACATCAGGGTGATGGTGGTGCCACTCGGGTCGGTAACGTTGCTTGCGAGTGCTGGGTCTTCTCCGTTAACCAGGGGCCTTGCAACAATCAGGGCAATGGTTGCAATGATCAAAATCAATTTCCCGTTATCGTTGCGTTGTGTCATTGCGGGAACGATTTTAGGAACCGTAGTGGATTCTGGTTTGTCGAAGACTTTTTTAGTTTTGTTTTTACGGCTGATGATTCGATACTCCCAATCAAAGATTATACAGGCCTGGATCTGAATTCGGAAATTGCCAGACCCAGCACACATAAACCAATCCAGACAAATAGCCCAATTGCGAAGAAAAGATTATGCACCATTAAAATACTAAGCCCGATGATGGTTCCTGAATATTGCAGAAGCAGAATAATGATGACTGCTCTTTTTCGAGAAAACCCCCGTGCTTCCAGGCGGTGCGAAAGGTGTTGTTTATCAGGTTTGAAAGGGCTCTTGCCTTGTGAAATCCGAATTGAAACCACACTGATAAGATCATAAAGCGGGATTAGGAATAAAGCAGGGAATGCCAGCCAGCGCCATGGTTGTTCTTCAGCAATTATTGAAACCATGTGGACTACAATCCAAGCCAGCAAGAATCCCAGTGGAATACTTCCTGCATCGCCGAGAAAAATACGCGCAGGAGTTTGGTTCCACCATAAAAAACCAATCAGTGCACCCGCTAAGCAAGGTAACACAATACTTATTAGTGCAAAATCATCTGTTATGTTTATCCTTAATTTTAAGGCGATCAAGCCGATGACGAGGATTAACCCCACGCCTCCAGCTTGTTGATCCATGTTGTCGATCAAATTAAAAGCGTTGGCAATCAAGGCGATAATGAAAATAGCGAGGGCAATTAATGCAAGGTTTTTTTCTGGTTCAACTGCAACAACCACCATTGTTGCACAGCCAAAATGAACCAATAACCTAGGCCACCAAGGCAGTGGTTTAACATCATCAATCAGCCCAAGAATTATTAAAGCTAATATGGCAATTGCTGGGAACAGCAGGTTTTTGAAACCTGTAGCCAAGTCGGGAAAAAAGAAAACGAATCCTAGAATGGTTAGTATCATGCTCAGCCAGATGGCCAATCCACCCGACCGAGGTATCGCCTTTGAGTGAACTTTGCGTTCCTCAGGATGATCCAGTAATCCTAACTTGGGCGAAACTCGAATAGCGATAAACTGCAGCACAAAAGAACTGGCCCAACCTATCAAGAAAATAGAGGTTGTAATTAAAAGAGTTTCGATTTCGGGCGCATTTATTTGCATGGTTGTTTTATTCAGGGCGCTCTGGTTAGGGGTATTCTTCAACCGGCGGTAGCGATTTAAGTTTGTCCTTATAGAAAGATCTAGCTTTTTTCAGGAAGGCTTTTACATGGTTGGTGCGATAGTCTGCGTAAGTCCAAGGCCATTCGACAAATTCTTTATCCTGAAAATGCAGTGTGACTTCAGCAAAAATTCCATCTTTTAGATAGATGCGATGGGCCTGATCTTTGGTGGTGGCAAGCATGAATTTCCCGAGGTTTAAAAGCCCAGGGTCGAGATTCAAAGGCCTCGGTTGCTCACTCAAGCTGGTGCTATGCGATGTAGATTCAATTTCATTGGTCATATTCTTGATGTCTGCTAATTTGGAAGGATCAACGAGATCTGCAAAAGCAAAAAGTTTCTTGAAAAGGTGTGGCCCCATCTCTTTGCTGTAGTAAGAAGTTTGATTGAAATCAAAGGGCTCGGATTCTAAGGCGATAGGCCCAAGATAGCGCATCATTTGCTCCATGCCCCAGTTGATAAGCGAAAGATTTTCGCTGAATGCTGCGGTAACTAAAAGAGCGGGAACAACGGGTTTGATGCTAGCCATGGTTTATTTAATCCGAATTATGAATCAGGGAATTACCCTTTGATTTACAAGTTTATTGGGCATTAGCCCGGTTATTATTACCTTCAATTGCAATCACTGTTGCTGATGCGTAAGTTCTGCAGTGCGCCAAGCTTACAATAAAGCCCCCTACCCCAGTACTTCTAGCAAGGATTTTTGCAGACCCATGAAGCAAAATCTCTGGCCGGGGATCTGTATTCATTACAACCTCGACCAAAGTTCTTGGCATACCCTGCCCTGCATACCCCATGCTTTTTAAAGTTGCCTCTTTGGCAGCCCAAAATGCGGTGAAATATTCCAATGCCCGCGTTCTACGCTGGCAAAATAATAGCTCTTTTTCACTATACACCCGTGTGAGAAACAGCTCGCCATGCTGTTTAATCATTTTCCCTATCCGGGCGCATTCAACTATTTCGCTTCCCAACCCTTTGATTTCCATCACTTATTCCCAAACTTTATTGGACTTGTTTGACTACCATGGTAGCAAAACATTTAATAGAGCGTACAATTCATTCCTTAGGAAGTTCAAAAGGAATTAACTTGATGTTCACGGAATCAGAAGACTTGTTGGCAGGATTAAATCACCCTCAAAAGCAGGCGGTGCTGCATGGCGATGGGCCATTGCTCATTCTTGCAGGCGCGGGAAGCGGAAAAACCCGGGTTATTACCCGAAGAATTGCCCAATTAATGCAGAATGGGGTGCGTGCTCAAAGCATTCTTGCAATTACCTTCACCAATAAAGCCGCAGGCGAAATGCGCAAGCGCGTTGATGCCATCGTTCCTGGGCATCGGGTGCAAATCAGCACCTTCCATAGCTTGGGGGTAAGGTTGCTTAGGCAATATGCAGACCGCCTTGGGCTAAATAAAGACTTTACGATTTATGATCAATCGGATCGTTCGAAGCTTACCAAAATCGCCATCGAAGATTCAGGGCTAAACGCAGAACGATTCACCCCCGATACGATCTCCAATTCCATCAGCAAAGCAAAGAATCAGCTTTTGAGCCCCGAGAAATATGCTCAAAGTGCCAAGGATTTTTTCAGTCAATCGGTTGCCCAGGTTTATCCCTACTACGAAAAAAGATTGAGAGAAAGTAACGCCCTCGATTTTGATGATCTGCTTTATTGGCCCGCCCTCGCCCTTCGCAATGATCCCGAGTTGCGAGCCGAGCTTGATGCCCGCTATCGCTATGTGATGGTGGATGAATATCAGGATACCAACACTGCGCAGTATGCGATTGCGCGTGGTCTTTCTGTGGATTATCCGAATCTTTGCGTGGTGGGCGATCCAGATCAGTCGATCTATAAGTTCCGGGGTTCTGATATCCGCAACATTCTCGACTTTGAACGGGATTTTCCCAGGGCCACCGTTCTTACCCTTAGCGAGAACTATCGTAGCACCAAGCCAATTCTCAGCGCTGCAGATAGGCTCATCAGCCATAATACCCAGCGCAAGCCGAAGCCTTTGATTTCGATGAAACAAGGTGGCTCGCCTGTTACTCAAATAACTTTTGACACCGGTGCAGAAGAAGCCAACGGCGTGGCAAAACGAATTGCCCAGCAGGTTAATTCCGGTAATCGATCCTTCCGCGACTTCGCTGTTTTTGTGCGTATGAACGCCCTTACCCGCAGTCTTGAAAGTGCTTTCTCTAGGCATCGGGTGCCTTATCAGATTGTAAAAGGCATGGCGTTCTTTGATCGCAAAGAAATCCGCGTTGTGCTTTCCTACCTAAGGTTGCTCGTGAATTCGCAGGATAATATATCTTTCATGAGGGCTGTGAATGAGCCCGCCCGTGGTATTGGTAAAGTTTCTCTCGATCATCTGAAAAATCATGCTGAACCTCGTGAAATCAGCCTGTTAGAAGCTTGTGGCGTAATCGAGAAAATCCCCACCATCAAAGGAAAGGCTGCTTCTGGCCTTAGGGATTTTTCGCTTCTTATGAAAGACCTTCGCGAATTACTTGAACACCCGCCCCATGAAGTAATTGCCAAAACCCTTGATGCTTCAGGGTATCGCGAAATGTTACGCAGAAGCACCGATCCAGAAGATCAGGAAAGGCTAGCTAACATCGAAGAACTTGTCTCCGCAGCCAGACAATTCCAAGTCGAAGATCGAGAACCAACCCTCGCCGATTTTCTTGAAAATATCTCCCTCGCAAGCGATACCGATGCCCATGATGCCAATAAAGATTCGGTTTCTGTTATGACTCTTCATGCAGCGAAGGGCCTTGAATTCCCAGTAGTTTATATGCTTGCGATGGAACAAGGGATATTGCCACACGATCGATCGCTGGAAAATGATGAAGAGCTTCAAGAAGAAAGAAGACTTGCATTTGTAGGCATGACCCGTGCCATGCATGAGCTGTTTTTATGCAATGCCCGGATGCGCGATTTTCGAGGCTCGGTTGTGTTTACTGCGCCGAGTATGTTTTTAGGGCAGCTTCCCGAATCAGAAATCAAAGTGATCGAAGAAGGCCCAAGCACGCCTATGAATGCCATGCTTAAGGGCCCGGGTAAAGGCTCGCAAATGACTCAAGGTTGGAAAAATAACCAAATCAAAGCCCCTACGGTTTCTGCCATCAACCCCATGCCGGTCAAAGATGGAAGCTATTCCGAAGGTATGATGGTCAAACACCCAGCCTACGGCAAAGGGATGATCACAGAAATAAGTGGTTATGGCGCGATGAGAAGATTAAAAATCCGGTTTCAAACTGCGGGAGAAAGGTCTTTTATTGCAGATAAGGTGCAATTGGAAATCATTCGAAGTTAGTAGATTGGAAGTATTTTTGATTTTGATCCCATTTCATCTCACTCTTTATTAAGATAGCATCAATGGATTGATGGTTTTATATCTGATCATGGAGGAATTAATGACTGATTTCAGTCAAGGCGAATTACAAAAGAAAAAATGCCTACCCTGCGAGGGCGGGCTTCCGTCTTTAACTGCAGGCGAAGCTGCAATGTATCTCGTGGGCGCTCCAGGTTGGCAGCTCTCCCATGACGGCCTCAGAATCCGCAGAGAATGGAAGGTAAAAAACTTTACCGATGCCATCGCATTCTTTCACGAAGTTACAAAAATAGCGGAAGACGAAGGGCATCACCCCGATTTGCATCTCACCAATTATCGTAATGTCTGCATTGAACTTTGGACTCATGCAGTTGGCGGGCTGACCGAGAATGATTTTATCCTCGCAGCTAAAATTAACTCGGTTGAAGTACCGCTAAATAACTAAAAGGAGTTTTTCATGGATAGGCGTGTTGTAAAAGTTGGACAATGGGAAGTAGGGCCACAAAAGCCCCTGCTCTGGATTCTTGGCCCCTGCGTTATCGAATCCCGCGAACTTGTGCTTTCTGTCGCAGATAAAATTCTTGAAATTAGCAAGAAGCTTAACATCCAAGTCGTTTTTAAATCATCTTTCGATAAAGCCAATCGTAGCTCGGGTAAAACTTTCCGAGGCCCAGGCATCGATGAAGGCCTTAAAATCCTTGATGAAGTCAAACACAAAACCGGCCTTCCCGTTCTTACCGATATCCATGAAACCGATCATGCCGCTGCCGCTGGCCAAGTATGCG
>CAJCCR010000061.1 GCA_903960945.1 uncultured Planctomycetaceae bacterium | reverse complement strand
GTAATTTCAACTGTTTTAGGATGCAATGAGCAAATAGGATGGAATGGCTGCCTGTTTTTTGTGCTAGATGCTTAGTTATTAATCAAATGTTGGAAAGCACCTGCTAAATCTAGATTTCTAACAGCCCCGAATGTTGTATAATTTAGAAGTCTTCATTAGATAGAAAGTAAAGGGCATGAGTAAGAAGAAAAAAATCAGGGTTGATTTCATTAAGAACAGGGGTAAAGCCCCTCGGGAGAATGATTTTACCCGCGATTTTAAAACTGCTTCTGAAAAAATTGATGACCTATCTGGTACTGAACAAGTTCGGGCCAAGGGTGATATCTCTCGTAAGCGTACTATCATTACCAATGATGATCCTGGCGGCCAAGATGGTGAAGTTAGGCCCGCTGCAGATTTAATTAATGCCATGCCTGGCCGTGTGATTCAAATCACTGGTTTAACTGTTTTGGTTCAGGTAGGAAATGGCGTAATTTATCGATGCACCGTAAGGCGATTGCTTAAAACACTTGCAACGGATGAGCGAAGTGCCGTAACAACCGGCGATAAAGTTTGGATAATTCCAGAACAGATTCCTTTAGCTCAAGAACTTTTGCCAAAGTTAGATCCGGTGCCGGACAGTGCGGTTCTGCCAGTAGGTGTAGTTCAGACCGTTGAACCCAGAAAAGGGATATTGACTAGGAAGTCAAAGCATAAAGATCATGTCATTGTTGCAAATGTTGACCAAGTGATGTTTGTGATATCGCTTTCTCAACCGGAATTGAAAGTGCATTTAGTTGATCGTTACATTGCAGGCGCTCTGGAAGGCAACCTCGAACCGATCCTCTGTTTCAACAAGGTTGATCTGATTAGCGAAGATCAATACCAGTACCTGGTTGGCTTATATTCGCAACTTGGTTACAAGGTCTTATTCACGAGCACACGAACAGGCGTAGGGATTGATGATGTAAGGCATGTGTTATCGAATAAGCAATCGGTAGTATGTGGACAAAGCGGTGTTGGTAAATCTTCGTTGTTAAACGCAGTACAACCCAACCTCGGGTTAAGGGTTAATGTCGTAAGTGAGGTTAATCAAAAGGGGAAGCATACCACCACTTCTGCAAAATTAATTCCATTGGAGTGCAAGGGTTGGGTTGTAGATACCCCTGGCATACGATCTTTTGAATTGTCGAACCAAATGCCCTCAGAGGTTGAGAACTTTTTTAGAGAATTTCGGCCAATGTTGCCTTACTGCGAATTTGCAGACTGTACCCATACGCATGAAACAGGTTGCGCGATTAAAAGGCAGGTTTTTCGTAGGGTTATAAGCCCTGATCGTTATCTAAGTTATCTAGGCATGATCAAAAAGGAAGACCCGCATGAAAGTCGCCACGAGCGCTAAAAACGCTTTGGATTCTAAAAAAGCAGTGGTTGCTCTGGAAAGTTCCGTAATCAGCCAAGGTTTGGCGTACCCCAAAAATCTTGAGATCGCCCATGCAATGGAAGATTGCATTCGCAAAGAAAATGCCCAACCCTCAACGCTTGCAATAATTGATGGGGTGATCACGGTTGGTTGTAATGTCGAAGAAATAAAAAGATTAGCTACAGAAAGTGGAATCCTTAAAGCAGGATCAAGGGAAATAGGCATAGCTGTTGCTCAAAAAAAAACAGCAGCTCTAACAGTTTCAGGTACTTTGAAAATTGCCGCCAAAGCTGGAATCCGTGTTTTTGCAACAGGGGGTATAGGTGGTGTTCATCATTGTGCGAATGATAAACCGTTGGATGTATCATCAGATTTGCTGGAACTTTCGCGAAACCAAGTAATTGTTGTGTGTGCTGGAGCCAAAAACATTCTGAATCTTGGTGCAACACTCGAGGTTTTAGAATCGTTGGCAGTTCCTGTATTTGGTTTTCAAACTGATGAATTTCCTGCGTTTTTCGTCAGATTTAGTGGCTACAAAATTCCGTGCATTCAAAATGTAAAGGAACTTGCTGCTATCGCTGTTGAACACTGGAAGTATTCAAACTCTGCAATATTATTGTGTCTTCCTGTAGAAAGTGATTTTGCTCTATCTCCAGAGGTATGGTCCAATGCATTGAATCATGCAATTCATAAATCCGTTGAAGATAAAATCATAGGGCAGGCAAGTACCCCTTATCTTCTTCGTGCGGTTGCAGAATTTACCCAAGGGGCAACGGTTGTTGCAAATGAAAAACTACTTCTCGCTAATGCTACGCTTGCTGCACAAGTTGCACTTGAATTGATTGAAAAACAATGGCAAACCTAATCGTCGCCGTGCTCATCTTGCCACTCGTCATACCAAGCCATCTGTATTGCTTCGAGAATTTTTTCGTTTGAAGCTTCAGGTTTTCCTTCGAAGTTTTCAAGTTCAAGTACCCATTTATGAAGATCAGTAAAACGCACAGAAAGAGGATTTAGTTTGCCATGCTTTGCAAAAAGCAGTTCGCCTATATCTCTAAAATCGTTCCAGTTCATTGTTTATTTTCCTAAATCATTTAGTTGTTCAGGGTTTTGATTTGAAAGATACATCTTTGCTGCAGCGTCCATAGCCATTGAGGCGTAGGGCGTTAAAACCATTTGAAATTCATCCAACACAGTTTTGATTATTCCTGGTTCCTGCTGAAGTAGAGAGGATTCTACGGTTGCAATTGCGGTGTTGATATTCGATTTGTCTTTTTCAGAAAGAGGAAGCATGGAGTTTGAAAGAATTCTTCGTGCATGATTAAGATCAATGCCTGCTTTGGTTCTTAATTCGATTAGCATTCTTTGTTTAAAATCTTCGCTTGCGTGTTCAATACTATCGAGAACGATATTTTCGATTTCTTCTTTGCTAAGGCCGCTTGCAGGCTGCACTTTCACGCTTGCTTCCACCCCGCTTCGGATTTCCTTGGCGCTGACAGTGAGGATCCCGTTGGCATCAATAATAAATGAGACATCAACCTGAGGCATTTGGGCAGGCATCGGCGGGAAGCCGGAAAGGGTGAATTTGCCAAGGTTTTTGCAATCTTTAGCTAGTTCTCTTTCACCTTGATAGATGTTGAAAACAATCCCTGTTTGATTGTCTACTCCGGTGGAGAACCGTTCGGTTGCAATTGCAGGGATGGTGGTGTTGCGGTGAATCAGTTTGCTGATCGCCCCACCTAAAGTTTCAATACCCAGGGAAAGGGGAATGACATCCAATAGTAATAGATTCTTGCGTTTGCCTGATAGTATTTCGCCTTGCACTGAAGCGCCGATTGCTACTGCTTCATCCGGGTTGATCGAGG
>CAJCCR010000060.1 GCA_903960945.1 uncultured Planctomycetaceae bacterium | reverse complement strand
GTCCATCGTTCGAATGGATGGTTATGGCACTTGGCGCATTGCATGCGGAAGCCAAGGAATAGTTGGGCGGTGGTTTCTGCGAGTGTCTGGGGATCGCGAGAGATGCGGTAGTAATTTGCAGCGGGGTTGTTGGAAGCGCTGCCTGTGCTGGTGATCAGATCGCGGATCATGCGATCGATACCCACATTTTGTTCGATGTTTTCTTTGACCCAATGTTGGAACGAATGAACGCCCTTTACTTGGATGGTTTTACGATTGCTTCGAAGAATATCAGACCATTTGAGTGTCCAGAAATCGGAAAACTCTGGCCGAAGGGTAAGGGCTTCTACAAGCTTAGAGCGCTTTTGTGGATCTTTGCTTTCGAGGAAATCAAGGGTTTCCTTGGCGGTTGGAAGTATGCCACAAGAGTCGAGGTAGGCCCTGCGCAGGAATTCTTGATCCGAGCAGTTTTCGGAGGGCGGGATACCTAGAAGTTCTAGTTTAGCGAAAATGTTGTTGTCGATGAAGTTGTTGGGGACAAGGCTTTTCCAAGCGTATTGAACCCGGTTATCGAGGTAGGTAAAGCGCACACTGACGAGTTCTTCGAGGTAGCGAACAAGGATTGCGATTTCACCTGGTTGTTTGAATTCGACCAAGCCACGGTTGTTAACCTCTGCAATGGAAGTATCGCTGCTGGTGAAAACAGTGAGCGGGGTGACATCGCGGGAAGAGCCATCAGCGAAGTTAGCCTTCACGCTAAGTTGTTGCCAAGCAGCGGGGGCACGAAAAATGCGAGCGCCTGGAAATACATCGATTGATTTAAGCACGCCCAAAGTAGGGGCGTCATCTTTTAGGCCTTCTGCAAGCCAGGTGCGAATTACGCGGGTGGTTTCGGCTTGGGGGTGAAAGCGTTGGCCGCCTTCGTGGGGGACTCGGCCTAAACCTTTTTGCAGCATTAACGAGGCATCAGCATCTTCGGCCGAAGTTCGACGACCCAAAACATCGCGGGTCAGTTGCAGATAATCTGCAGCGGGATCAAAGCCCCTAAGGCTAAGCTTGAAACCATTCTTGCCTGAAGGGGTACCATGGCAGGCCCCCATGTTACAGCCGCCCACATTCATCGCAGCAATAACATCTCTGCGAAAACTAACAGGGTCGGGTTTTTCAGTTGTGGTAATATTAACTGGAACAAAAGTGGTCGTTCCGCCTGTTGTCACTTTAAGTTTGGTTGAACCATTTTTGAGAGCCATGACGATACTTGCGCCATCGATTTTAGCGATATCTGGTTGCTCGATGGAAAGGAAAGAAAAGGGTGTCAGGTCGCGGATTAGGCCGCCTGCGTATTTTCCTGTTACAACAACTTGCGTAAATCCACGCTTACTGCTTAGGTTGATCGTTGCAGGATGAACCTCGACCGTTTCTGGCTTGCCTAGAATTTCGCTTCGCTTGGCAACATCTACAGGTGGTTCTGCAAACGCATTTTGTGTTAAAGTAGAACTAAGGCATGTTGCAGTTATGGAATAGGCAATTAAATTGCGAAAGATTGTTTGAAACCTTGTCATGGCGTGTATCCTAAAGGTTATTGAACCAAAAGTTACTTGGCGGGATCTATAAACCAGCTAGCTATATAATAATACCCTTTCCATCGGCTTATGCTAATAGTAATTTTACTGTTTGTGGTATTTAGGCAGACTTTAATTCAGGTGGTCCGGGGTCATTCCCGTTGCAATGGAACAATAGATATGAACGAAACATCGCTGAATTTTCTTAAAACTCTTCTCCAGACCCCAAGCCCATCAGGTTATGAGGCTAAAATTCAAAAAGTGGTAAGGGAATGGGCAGGTAAATTTGCTGATGAAGTTCGAACCGATAGGCATGGAAATGTGCACTGTGTGAAAAAGGGATCGAGGTCGGGGCAGGGCGAAACCCAGAAACTGATGCTTGCCGGCCATTGTGATCAGATCGCCCTTATGATCCAGCATATCGATGAAAATGGATTTCTTTATGTTCAGCCCATTGGGGGTTGGGATATGCAGATTCTTCTGGGCCAGCACCTTACGGTTTGGGCTAAGGATGGGCCCATTAATGGTGTTCTTTCACGCAAGGCACCTCACCTTCTCACCACTGATGAGCGCAACAAGGTTCCCCAATTTTCTGATGTTTGGGTTGATATAGGCGCCAAGGATAAAAAAGAAGCTGAAGCTTTGGTTATGAATGGGGATGCGATAACTGTTCGCCTTGGATATAGCGATTTGTTGAATGGTTTGGCTTGTTCGCCTGGGATGGACGATAAGGTTGGGGTTTGGACAGTGATGGAGGCGTTGCGGTTGGTGAGTGAAAAAAATCCTAACATCGATATCCATTTTGTTTCTACAGTACAGGAAGAAATAGGCCTGCGTGGGGCTACTACAAGTGCGCAAGGGATTTTACCGCAGGTAGGGTTGGCGGTGGATGTTACCCATGCGACAGATACGCCCGGTACCGATCGCAAGAATTTGGGCGAAGTTAAACTTGGAGCAGGCCCTGTGATTCATCGTGGACCTAATTTTAATTCAAAAGTGATCGATCGCATGATGCACGTTGCACGAGATTTTAGTATTCCCAGTCAGATAAGAGGGATTCCGAAGGGGAGTGGCACCGATGCCAATGCCATGCAAACGGTTGGCGAAGGCGTTGCTATGGGTTTAATCGGGATTCCTAATCGCTATATGCATAGCCCAGTTGAAGTCGTTAGTTTGAAAGACCTTGAGTACTCTGCGGTTCTTCTCGCAGAATTTTGCCTAAGCATAAAGCCCGAGGATTCGTGGATCCCCGAGTAATTATTTTTGAATCACATTTAACATTTTAATTTTGATTATTCACGCAATGAAAGCTGTGTAATAGTGCTTTTGCAACTCGACAGGGTTTAAAATGTAGGGGTACTACGCACTTTTAATCTCCAATCGATGAACTTCTCGCCCTCCTAAAGCGTATTGAAAGTAGCTAACCGCTTTTGATTAGAGAAAGGAGGTAATCGTGCAGGACAAATTCCTTAAGATCTATTCGTTGTATCGCAATAAAGTCTGGATGGTGGCATACTCTAGATGCTTCAATTTTGAAGTTGCAAACGACCTTACCCAGGAAGCCTTTCTTCGCTATTGGCGCGAATTAACACTTGGGAATGTCGTTACCTATGAAAGATCCTGGTTGTGCAAAGTTGTACGTAACCTCGCTGAAGATTATTGCAAAAGTTCTTTTTATAAATATGGCACAATGGCGCCTGAGACTTTTGAAAAACTTGATTCCCATACGATACCGTCTGAATTGCTTTTTGAGCAGGCTGAACTGTTTTGTAAATTCAATCTAACCCTGAAGGAATTGAACTCAAACGATAGGCAGATTCTTGAGTTGAGATACACTCAGAATTGCAGAATTCCCGAAATCGCAAAGCAGCTTGGTTTAAAAAGCGCTACCGTGAAAATGAGGCTATTCAGAGCCCGCAGTCGGCTTGCACATTTCTTGAAACCTTTAGGGTTTGGGTTGAACTGAACTCCGAAGCCATGAGTTTAAATATTTAGCATATCAAATACGGTTCTTAGTCTTTTCAAGAAACTTAAGCTTGGTTGCACCCGCTTGAATAATATCATCTGATTGAAGTGGCGTTTCCTCCCGAACTCTTTTTTTGTTGAGATAAGTACCATCTGGGCTTTCAAGGTCTGCAAGATAAAAACCGTTATCTCTTCTACGAATGCAAGCATGTTCGGGTGCGAGATTGCGATCACCAAACAACGCGATTTCGCAACCTTCCTTACGCCCGATTACTGAAACAGATTTTGCAAGGATTAATTCCTTACCTTGCCAGCGCCCGTTTTCAACTCGAACCCATGCTTCTTTAATTAAAACTTGGGCCAACCCGATGAACAGGCCAATGCAAATTCCCAGAACAGAAAAACCAATGGCTGCGGGAGTCCAGAATATTCCAGGGCCAAACCATGCCACCCAGAGTAATAACACTGAATAAAAAATTCCCCCACCCAACAAACCACCCATTGCGCCCCCAGCCATGCACTTCAACGCTTTGGATATAGCAAAGATTTTTGCTTGATTGTTATTCAAGGAAATTAGTATTTCGAATGTGGAAATAGCTACGCCGATAAGTAGACCGGTGAATAACCATCCAGCAATAATAAGAGAGTTGTGGATTTCAAAAAGAAATTCTCCAATGACCCCACCAATGATGCCACCTACGGCAGCAAGAATCCCAGCAACCAAGGTATGGCAAAATGTGAAAGAGAGGCTTCTGCCATTCCAAATAGAATCGAGCAGGCTTAACCCTGCACCAATAAGGGTGCCTGCAAACATGCCTTTGTAAGCTGCTCGTAAAAAGCCTTCTGAAGTGATGGGGAGGCCCGCAGCCCAGCCTAAGTAGGAGCAAAGACCGCCAATCAAGGCACAGTAAATGACAAATAATCGAAGAGACACAGTTGCAAATCCTTCAGTTAGCCGAACACGCCACCAAGAATGGCTTTACGAATTCTTATTTCGATTTCTTCCTTGAAGTTTTTTGATGACTGAATTTTAAATGAGAAATCGCCTTCCGATGAAGGTGCTTTTAGTTTCCATGAAATCGCATATTTGGACTGCGAATCCCGAAGCGAGGTTTTAAGCGAGCCTTCGATCAACTTAAACCCTTCAGGGAGGGTGAGGTCGAGTGTGTCTTTTGATGTATGGCCTGAAACATATGCAGTGAGGGTAAATTCGCCATTGGGCGCAAAAGAGCCCCCAGCAGTAAGAGCTAGTTGGCCTTGGCCCTGACTGCCAGCAAAAGTGCCTAACCCGTATGAGTAACCGACTTCTCTGGTTTTGAAAGGGAGTATAAGGGTGGGTTCCCAGTACATGGTCACAGCGGAATCTGCAGGATCAAGGGTGTTGATATTTCCAACAGGCACATCCCAAAGAGTAAAGCCTTCTTTACATTTTTCCCCATTTGTTAAGATTTTTTGGAGTCGATAATCGGGCCAGCATCCTAAGGTAAGCTTGGACGGCTTTTCCAATCCGGGATTTAAAAGGCTTAGGTTTGCAACGGTTCCGGGGTTGTTAAGATCATTATTTTCAAGTGCCTGAAGAAAATCTGGAACACCCGCACCGTTCATGATTTTGCTGGAGCTGCAAAGTTCGGAATCACCTGGTATTAAAAAGGGCACACCATCATTGCTGCCAATGAAAGTATCTAAAAGGGTTCTGAATCCGATGGTGAGATTTTTGTTGCCTCTGTTTTCGATTCTATAGCGGACAAGAACGGTGTCTAATTTGTTGGTTTGAGCCCCAGGGATAATTCGTAGACTTTGTGTTATTTCAACAGAAGGGTTAGTCATTGCCCAAACGGAAGTGTAGCCTTTGCCTAGGAAGGGGGCTTCGCTTTCTGCGATAAGATGCTTCATTTTGAGCCAATGGCCGTTGTAGTGCTTGTTTGCCTCAAGGATGAATTCTGGGGATGCTTTTTCGCGGAATTTTAGCGGACCCTGCCCGAAAAACCAATCGTTTCCATTAATGCGAGTTACTGCATTATTGGTGAAACCATCCGAGTCGCGCATCAACCTTTTCGCCTTGCTGTTTTTGTCGGTCGGTTTTGTGTGAATGCAAAAAGACATATGTGCTTCTTGGGTTCCAACATTAGTGGCCCTTGCTTTGCCCGCAGTTGGTTTGGCTGTAAGCCCCGCACCAAACGAAACCTGGGTGTCGGCCTCATTGAAGGTAAGAAACACCAAAGGGTTCATATCTGGTTTTTCAGCTTTGAGCGCTTTGGAAATTGCATCGTTGTTTCCCATGGGCTTTGAAAATGAAAGCACATCACGGGTAATTGCTACAAATATTCCGAGCATTAAGAGTGAACCTAACATAATCGCAGGCATCCCTTGGAATTTATAGGGTTCTGGTTCGTTGAATTCAGGAATTCCGTCTACTGGGTTTAAGGAGTTGCTTGATTCGGAGCTGGAACCTTTTAATTCAGGAAGTGGAGGGGGTAATATCTTTGCAGCTCCAAGTATGGATAAATAAATTCTGGGCCTAAATACCTTTCCGCCATTTGAGAAAATATTGATTCTGCCTTCCACTTGGCCGGGGGGAGAATCCGGTATTACAACTTCGACTGAAATTACAGCCCGATTTTTTTCTGAATCTGTTGGCTTGCAAATAATCCAAGGTGCATCGGGGGTATTTGTTGCGTGTGCATAAACATGTCTTTTTTCGCTACTAAAGACGGTGAAGGTTAGGTTGATTTTGTCGCCTGGATATCCTGAACATTCGTGCGATCTTGGTTCAAGTAAAACTTGTGGAGCTTCGACTAATCCAAGAGCTTCAAAAAATTGTTGCACTGCTGCAACCCCTGAAGCTGCAGGCCCAGGCACTGGGTAAGTCCAACCGTTGCTTTTGTACCAGTCCTGTACCGAATTATCTTCGAATAATTTCCCCGCATCTTTTGGGTTTACCTTGGCTAAGGATGCAAGTTTTCTTGGCGAAATTGCGCCTGCAAGGCACCCTTTGGAAAATGGTAAGACGGGGACTTCTGCGGTGATTAATACTTCCCGGGATCCACCATTGGTCTCGATCGTAATTTTTGCGTTAAGTGGTTTATCGGAAGCCCGGAGCCGTTTGCCTTGGATTCTTATGTGGAGTTTAAATTCATTGATGAAATGCAGGGATTTTTCGTTGGTGCCTGAACCATCGCCGAGGGTGATCCAAAAATCTGGGCATTCAATAACAGCAGAACCTTTAATCATTCCCAGCCCAGTGTTTTTTAGCTGAATGTATAAATCTCGATCAGTGCCTGGTTTTGAAATGCCAAGATTAATTCTTTCTATTTCTGTTTGGAGTTCCGGTTTTAAATCGATAGAGACGGGAAGACAATTGATCAGTTGGTCAACGCCCAAGTCTGCATCTGGGAAAACCCTGCATTTTTCAGCACGGACCGAAAGATCGGGCCTGTCAATCTTTTGGAAAAACCTTGCAAAAGCTCCATCCTTGAGGAGTTTCTTTGATTCATTCCATTCATCGAGGATGGTTAAAACGAGTTCATCAAAGCTGATACATTTTCTGCCATCTGGAAAAACAAATGGAATTGCAAGTTCGGGCTTTTTAGTGAGTGATGGGTTGTTTGCGTTTTGTAGCAACTGTCCATCAAAAAAGCAAAAGGATGCTTCTAATGGATTGGCGTTCCCACATCGATTGCAAGTTAAAATCATCAATGAGGCCCGGGCGTTAAAAATTGATTCGTACTGTTTATAGCTAATGAATATATACGATTATCTTAGCGCACAATTTGTTCTGAAGCGACGGTTATAATTAAGAAATATTCAGATGTAATGATCGTCCGCATTGTTTGAATTTTAGAAGGGGGATGAGATAATAAATAAAAAAGCCAAGGCGAGTTGCCCTGGCTTTTTTTGATTGGGTAGCGATCACAATTATTTGGATTCCAAAACCCAGATATTGCGGAAATAAACAGGGTTACCATGGTTTTGAAGCTGGAAGGCTCCTGCATCTTTAGTTTCGGGTTTGCCACCACCTGTAGAACCTTTGAATTGAATCTTGTCATGGATTTTGATCCCGTTGTGGAAAATCGTCGCTTCAGCGGGAGCAATTTTTTTACCAGCTTCATCAAACTTGGCAGCTACATAATTAATATCGTAAGTCTGCCAAACAAGGGGAGGAAAACAGGCGTTAACGCTAGGTTCGAACTGGGTGTAGATGCCACCACATTCGTTGTTTTTGCCTTCAAGACCAAAACTGTCAAGGATTTGCACTTCGTAGCGGTCTTGCAAATAAAGCCCTGAATTACCACGGCCTTGGCCTGAAGCCTTTGGCATGTATGGAAGTCTGAATTCCATGTGCAAGGTAAAATTGGTGAACTTTTTCTTACTCGTAATTCCGTTGTTGAGAAGGTTGCCTTCGACAAGTTTGCCGTTGCTCCACTCGTCCGCATTTTTGCCATCAAAGAGAACAACAGCGCCCTCAGGTGCGGCTTTGCCAATACTTGGGCTAGTGCGTTCGACTTTGGCCATTGCAAGATCGAGTTTCATGTTGTCTTTGAGGCTTAGTTTGCCATTTTGAATGGTACCTGAAATATCTTTCCCCGTGATTTCAACTTTTCCATCTTTAGTTGCAGCGGTGAGAACCATGGGTTTTACGGAAGGATCGAACCCTGCTTGCCCGGGTAAGCCACCGGTATGAACTTTTATCATGAATTTGCCATCACCTTTGGCGACAACTTGTGCGCCAAACTTTTTAGAACCGGAATTCAGGGATGCGGATCCTTCGTATTCGCCTTGAAGGGCAAAGTCTGCGCCTGCTTTGGTGGCATCGGTCTGGCTTAGGTCTTGGGCAAAGCCGAAAGAGAAAACAGCAAAAGAAGAAGCGAGAGTAAAAGCAAAAAGGCGTGACAAGTTCATCTAAAATCTCCATGGGTTAAAATCGTGGGCAAGAATTAATGTTTTATCACAGATTGCAGAGTCTGCCAGCAAAAAGGCATTAGGAATGGCATGTTTTGCGAAATTAGCTGGAAGAATGGAAAGAGCAATCAATCTGGAGATTCTGGCGGGATGCTGCGGAGGATTTCCCTGCGCCAATCGAGTTGGTGAACCGGCCAGCCCGTAACTTGCCAACCCTGATCATTTATTTTTTTTGGTCTACTGTTCTCGTGAACATAATTCAAAACCATGGTTTCGGTATCAGAAAGAGTTTTTGGCGGATTGCAGCAATTACTTTTACGCTTAAAGATATGGCCATTATCCACAATGGTAATGATGCATGGGTTATCGAGGTCGAGCATTCGCAAGGCGATAATTTCGTAAGCGGCGGTTTTGAAAATGCGTTTAAGTTCAATTAAGTCGTAATCCAACGATAAAGCAAGGCTTTTTAGCCAATGCGTGGGTACTAGAATGCGCTGTGCAATAAGGTTGATAAAAGAAATACCAAAAGCTGTCTGGTTGCCGTTAAGCTTTTCCCAGCGAATCTTGGCTTCTTTTTGTAAAGCGCTAGCAAGAGTTTGGGCAGCAAGCCATTGTTTTTTAACATCCGAACTTCCAGCTTCTTTCGGATCGAAAACTTGTACAGCTTTTTTTGAAGGGATAGATGGAGCTTTTAGTTCAAGTAATTGCCAAGCTTTGCCATTGAGGAGTGCATCAGCGTCGATGGGAGGTTGATGCAAAGAAGCTTTTTCCATGAATTCTTGGACTAGGTTGTCCAGTAAAACATAGAGGTCGTCGAGAGGGTTGTCATTCAAGGCTGTACTCCTTCCTTTGGCATATATATACATAAGTACAGTTGCTGGTGTTTAGAGGCAAGGGGAATTGTTTTTTATGGGGTAGAAAATGCTTGACCTTTGATTTGAGTAGGCTAATATGATTGTGAGACGCAATCTCAACAAGGTTTGGAACTGCTAATAGTATGAATGATATTCCTCTAGCTATGCTTGAATCTGGCGAATGGGCCGAAGTTACGGATGTTTCGGGTAACCCGAACATTGTATCGCGCCTTTCCGAGTTAGGTGTGATGAATGGCTGTAAACTTTGCATGTTGCAGCAAGGTCAAACTTGTTTGCTCAAAGTTGGTGAATCAAGGCTGAGTTTGGGTTGTCTGTATTCCGATTGCACGATCATGGTTCGCCCGGTTGTTTGATTTCTTCCACCAAAAATTTATCTACCTTTTCTGCAGAGATCTTTTTCATGCCTACGCTGGATCAAGTCCCGATAGGTTGCAAGGGCATTATTTCTTCCATTAAGGGGGAAGATGCTACTGCTCAGAGATTGATGGAGATGGGTGTAATCGAAGGTGAGCCTTTTGAATTAGTTGCTTCTGCACCCATGGGTGATCCCTTGGAAATTAAAGTGCAGGGGTATCGTTTGAGTATTCGCAAGTCCGAAGCGGCTCTAGTTTTTGTTCAAGTTTCCTAGATGGTTTTTCTACCCATGCATGAAATTACTGCCCCGTTAAAATCTTTTAGAATCGCACTGTTGGGGAATCCCAACACAGGTAAAACTACTTTATTTAATGTGCTTACCGGGCTCAATCATAGAGTTGGAAATTACCCGGGTGTTACGGTTGAAATAAAAAAAGGCAGCTTTGTTCATCAATCCAATGCTATTGAAATTCTCGACATACCCGGCACTTATAGCCTTGCACCTCGCAGCCCTGATGAACTTCTTTCAGTCGAATTGGTTCTAGGATTAAATCCTCTGGAAAAGGTCCCAGATGCCTTGCTGGTTATTGCTGATGCCTCAAATCTGGAAAGAAACTTGTACCTTGCAACCCAGGCTTTTGAGACCGGATTGCCAGTAATTTTGGCACTAAGCATGGTAGATCTTGCCACTGCTTCTGGGGTGAAGATTGATTTCAAGGCGCTTTCAGAAAAATTAGGCATACCTGTTATTGCGATCCATGCTTCAAAGCGCAAAGGCTTGGATGAGCTGAAAAATGCTATTGTTTCATTACAAACTGAAAAGCGAATGCCCCCAGTGCCTGTGTTTTCGCAAGATGTGGTCAGTAACAGAGCAAAAATCCTTGGCCTTCTGGGTGATAAAGGTTCCCTATTTCTTGCAGGGCGCCTGCTCTTTGAAACCGATGGGTTTCTGGCCCAGCAACTTGAACAAAAATTATCTCTAAGCCTTACTCCTGCAATTTTGGAAAGTAGGGAGGCCCTTAAATCGCTTGGAATTAATTTGGTTAGCATCGAAGCTAAAAGCCGTTATGCCTGGATTCGTGAAATGGTGCAGCCTTGCGTAAGCAAACCTGAAGGCAAGGTTACCGGGTTTACAGATCGAGTGGATAGGATTCTTACGCACAAAGTCTTTGGCATGTTCTTTTTCTTCCTAATCATGTTTTCAATGTTTACAGCTTTATTCGTTCTGGCAAAACCATTGATGGAATGGATAGGCGAAGGAAAAAGCCTTGTAGGGCAGGGGTTGGAAAGTGTTCTTCCTGATGGGATGTTGCGAAGCTTGTTAATCGATGGGTTGCTGGAGGGCGTTGGGGGCGTAGTGGTTTTTTTGCCCCAGATTGTTATCCTGTTTGGTTTTCTTTCTGTTCTTGAAGATTGCGGCTATATGGCGCGTGCTGCATTTTTAATGGATCGAGTGATGGCGAAATGCGGGCTTAGTGGAAAATCCTTTATCCCGCTTCTTTCTTCTGTGGCATGTGCTGTTCCTGGCGTGCTCGCAACCAGAGTCATTGAAGATAAAAGAGACAGGCTTGCAACTATTTTAGTTGCACCCTTGATGAGTTGCTCTGCGCGATTGCCTGTATATGTGCTTTTCATCGGCGCATTTTTGACCGAGGGGTACGGTTGGTGGTTTCCCGGGCTTGTGCTTTTTTTGATGTACGGAATCGGCTTTGTTACCGCACCACTTGCTGCGATGCTATTTAAAAGCACGATACTAAAAGGGAAGGGGGCGCCATTTTTGATGGAGCTTCCTGTTTACAAAATGCCTTCTTTTTCGGTTGTTTTTGCTCGGATATATGAAGCTTCATTGTCGTTTTTGAAAAGAGCAGGTACTTTAATCGCTGCAACCATGGTGCTCATCTGGGCTGTTTTGTATTTCCCTTATATTTCTTCGACAGGTGAAAATTATCCCGAACGCATTGCTGCGACTGAAAATAAGGCGGAGCAAGATGCTCTTTTATTGGAATGGAAAAAGAATAGTTTTCTAGGCCGGGCCGGCCGTTTAATCGAGCCAGTGGTCAAACCTCTAGGCTGGGATTGGCGCATTGGTGTTGCCACGCTTGCCAGTTTCCCCGCAAGGGAAGTCGTGGTAGGAACATTGAGCATTGTTTTTGGCCTTGGTAAAGATGCGGAAGACGAACAACAACTTTTGGAAATTCTCCAGAAGGCACGCTGGAATGATGATCCAGATCAACCTTTGCTATTTAATGTCCCTTCTGCGCTTTCTTTGATGGTCTTTTTTGCACTTTGCTGCCAATGTGGTTCCACCCTGATGGTCATTAGGCAAGAAACAGGTACGTGGTTCTGGCCTGCTTTTACTTTTATCTACATGACTGGCCTAGCTTATATAGCAGCGTTGTTAACTTTTCAGGTTGGTATGCTATTCTTATAGAAGGCAATAAGATCCGAGGTATTGCAATCATGGACTGGCAATCTGTCGCAGTAATGATCATCGTGGTTTTTTCTGCCTGCTATCTGGGTAGAAAGATGACGAGCAAATCCGGATGTACAGGCGGTTGCTGTGGCGCCAAGCCTGTGGAAAAACTTCGCTCGGAAGAATTCTGGGTGGGAGAACTTAAACTTCGCTCAGGAATCAAAAGATAGCGAAGTTGGTTTAACTTGGGTTGTTCACACCTTATAAGTTGTTAGCGTTGGATGAAATTTTAATTCAAAGTAGTGACATCTCTGCATTGCGCCTTTACTGAAATCTTGATAGCCTCCCGTGGGAAATTCTGGCACGATGCCAGAAAATAGGTCAAATAATTAATATGGGGAAGGACTCCCATGCGTTGCTTGGTCACTGGTGCTGCTGGTTTTATTGGATCGAATCTTTGCGAACAACTTTTAGACTTAGGTCATGAAGTTGTTGGTTTAGATGCTTTTATTCCTTACTACCCGCGCGAAATTAAACAAAACAACTTGATTGCTCTTAAAACAAGAAGCAACTTCACCTTCCATGAGCTGGATTTGCGCGAAGACAATCTTGCTGATGCTACCAATAATGTTTCGGTTGTTTTTCATCTCGCAGCCATGGCTGGTCTGGTGCTTAGCTGGAAAAATTTCAATCTCTATTCTTCTTGCAACTTGCTAGCAACCCAAAGGCTTCTTGACTCCTTGAGAAACGCTGAGTCATTGAAAAAATTTATTTATGTTTCAACTTCTTCTGTATATGGCAAGTTTAGCTCGGGCGATGAATCCATGCCCACCAAGCCTAGTTCGCCTTATGGTGTCACCAAGTTGGCTTCGGAAAATCTTTGTCATGCCTTTAGGGAAGAGTTCAATCTGCCTTTGTCGGTGCTAAGGTATTTCTCTGTGTATGGCCCAAGGCAGAGGCCCGACATGGGCTATAATATTTTCATCAAGGCAATGCTTAATGGCGAAACCATAACTGTTTATGGTGATGGCCAGCAATCGCGTGGTAATACTTATGTTTCTGATTGCGTTAATGCAACGATAGCCGCAATCAATTCGCCTGATGGCGAAACCTACAACATAGGTGGTGGCGAAATCGCCTCAGTGTGGGAAATCATTGAAAGGCTCGAGAAAATCACAGGTTGTAAAGCAAAAGTTAAACTAGAGCAGGCTCGTGCTGGTGATCAGCGATCTACAGGTGCTGATATTTCCAAAGCGGTACGAGATTTTGGCTGGCAGCCTCAAGTATCATTGGAAGAAGGATTGACCAGGCAGGTAGCTTGGCAAAAATCTTTGCTAGTTCGAAAAGCTGCTTAAATTAAGATTCATATCCAATCTCCTTCAGTAGATCTTTTGTTAACACAAAAGGTTTGTTTGGGATTTTCTTCAAATCAAAAAGCGGCAATAAATCACGCAGGGTGACTGGCGTTGGTTTGTCCACCCAGCCACAAGAATATGCAATAAGCCCCAGTAAACTTTCAGGTTTCACTCCTTGATGCCGTAGCGCAGAAAGCCTTGTATCGCCATGCCTTTTTGCAAGCCGCTTACCATCTTCCCCTACAACAAGAGGCAGATGGATAAATGCTGGCGGGGTAAGATTCAAGCTTTGATAAAGCAGAATTTGTTTAGGGGTTGAAGAGATTAAATCATCGCCACGAACTACTTGATTGACTTTTTGAAATGCATCATCAACGACGACTGCAAGTTGGTATGCGGGCCAAGATTGAGATAACGAGTGTTCTGCTGCCATTCGCCAAACGACAAAATCATTTGTGAACTGTTTCGAAGGGCCAATTATTGTTCCCTTAAATTGATCAATGAAATCTGGTTCTTTAGCAGGGCAGCGAAAGCGCCAGCAATAGTTTTTGTCTAAAAGGCTAGAAGCATCGCAAGCAAAACGGTTTGCGCAAGTTCTTGGGTAAAGAACATCTTGTCCATCTTCATGTGGTGCGCTAGCGGCACGCAAGACATCATTGCGAGTGCAGGTACAGGGATAGATTAATTCTTTGAGAGCAAGCTCATTGAGTGCAAGTTGGTACGCATTCATTCTTGTGGATTGCACCAGGATTTCTTCATCCCAATCGAGTCCAAGCCAGCGTAAATCGGCAACGGCTTCGATGTCCGCCCCTTTTTTAACCCGGGGTGAATCGATGTCTTCCATTCGTAAAAGTACTTTCCCATTTTTAGTTCGGGATGCCAACCAGGCTAAAATATAAGTTCTTGCGTTACCCACATGCTGTGCGCCTGTTGGGGATGGTGCAAGTCTTCCAATGGTAGTAAGGCTTAACGAATTCATGGCGAGGGGTTTTGTTTGAGGACTTGTTTTGTGAATTGCAAAATTAGGTTTGCAACTTGTTTTTCAGGCTTCCCTGCATCAAAAATTATCTTCATGTGATTACTTGGTGAGATTTCCTCAAACTTGACCGGATTGCCATTTTCTTCGAGTGCCTTTTGGAATTTCTTGCAATCGGCAGAGGTGCACAAGGGTAATTCTTTGTCTGCGCACAAGATTAAGAATGGGGGCAAATCTTTTCGAACATGTGTTATAGGCGAGGCTTTCAATTTGTTTTCGGGATCATTCCCAAAGACATTTCCAAGTATGATTTTTGGTATTTCATAAACACCGCTGATTGAAATAACCCCTTTTATTGAGCTTGGATTTACATTTTCAGTTTTAAAATAAGTCGGGTCACAGGAAACCAAGCTGACCAAATGGCCTCCTGCAGAATGCCCGCACAGTATGATCCTTTCGGGGTCGCCTCCATATTTCTTGATATTCTTTGTAGTCCAAGAAATGGCACGTGCCACATCTTCTGCATGGGATGGATGTTTAACCTTGGGCGTAAGCCTATAACTGATCACAACTCCGATCATGCCATTTTGGGCAGCAAGCCTGCCGATGGCGGAATAAATACCAAAGAAATTTTTATCTCCCTGCACCCAAGCACCCCCATGGACAAAGAAAAAGACTGGGGCATTCTCTGGGTTGGGTGGCAGGAACAGATCTAGCTTGTGTTTGGCCGGATCTTTGCCCGTTCCTTCAAAGTACCCAATATCCGTCACTTCTCTGATTGCTTTTGGTGCAGGGCTTTTTTCGCTAGCTTGGGTAATCTGGCCCATGTTCATAATGCAGCTAAGTACAACTATGAATCTAAAAGTTTGTTTTATGATCATGACACCTTCTTCTTTTGTTTCTTGATCTGGCCCGCCAGATTCATATTAATCAATTCAAACTCGACTTCCCATTTATCTTCTTTTTATCTATGTAGCCACCATCTGGAGGATTGTATGTTTAGGTGGCTGGTCTTAATAATAATTGTAGGCATGGTAGGTTGCAACCAGACCAATCAGGAATTGGTCAAGGACTACCACAATGATGGTATGCAGCTTTTTAAGATGGGCCGTTACAGTGATGCGCAGGAAAGTTTTCAAGCCGCACAACAATTGCAACCCGCCGACCCAGGGATTTATTACAACCTTGGCCAGACTTACGATTACCTTAAGCGACCTTACGATGCTGAAAAATGTTACAAGGAATGCATCGTCCGTAGCCCAAATCATGCGGGTGCAAGGCATGCCTTAACTGTATTGTTGATGAACCAAAATCGGCAGGATGAAGCGGTCAAAGGAATTGAAGATTGGCTGGCGAAGAACCCCAACTGCGCTGCAGCTTATGCGGAAGATGGTTGGATTTGGAAAACCGCGGGTGATATGCCCAGAGCGCAATCTCGCTATCAACAGGCACTTTCTCTTGACCCTTCCGATACCAGAACTCTTGTAGAGCTTGCCTTTGTTTATGAAAAACTAAACAGGCCTGATCGCTCTTTGGTTTTATACCAACGGGCATTGGAAATTAATCCACATCAGTTGGCGGTGAAAAAGGACCTCGAACGATTGCGTTCTTCCGGTACTTCGCTTCCTCATCCAGATTAAAGAAGGAGCATGCAATAATGCCCAATGCATTTTTACTGGTCGAACCCAGTACTTGGAAATCTTTTAATGCCGAACTTTATTACCCACCTAATTACGATTCCGAAGGCTTTATTCATCTCTCTTACAACCATCAACTAGAATGGGCTGCAAATAAGTTCTATGCGAAAGCATCGGGAGTTTTCGCCCTAGAAATTAATCTAGATTCCCTTGGTTCTTTTGTTCAAGAAGAATCAGCCGCTGGGTTGGGATTATTCCCTCACCTACATTGCGGATTGCCCAGGAAAGCTGTCGTTGCAATTCATGAAGGGGCGAGGAACGTTGAGGGGAAATGGGTTTTCGAATCAGTCTGATTCTTTTGGCTTCTGCCCGATGAAGATGTAGTAAGGCGCCTTAAGCCCAAGCAT
>CAJCCR010000059.1 GCA_903960945.1 uncultured Planctomycetaceae bacterium | reverse complement strand
TATCTAAAATCCCTTTTCGCATACAGGCCTTAGCAAGCTTATCGAGACGCAAGGATATTTTATCCAAGACATTTCGATCCACCTTATTGGCTAAAGAATTACCTTGAGGTTTAGCCTCTTGCGAGAACGCCCAATTGTGTGTGTTTTTAGCTAAATAAACAAAAATCGACCTAAGAGAAGGATCCACATCGCCCACCTGATGCCAATGCATTTTAAGCCTTTTGGGGCAGGCCTCAATCCAAGCGTCCAGAAAGGCGCGAGTAAGGTTCAATGATTTTTCTTTATTGATTTGTATTTCAGGTCTAAACAAAGGGCTATAATTCAATCCCCCGAACCAACCCGGGGCACTAGGAAAATTCAAATGCAGCACACCCAAAACCCCAGAACTCTCTAAGCACACATCCATAACACTCAAGGCATTTTTTAAAATTTTTGTATCGATTCTCGGTTGCTCTAACGCTAAATATTCTGCACCCTCAAAATGAATCTGTTTTGCTGCGAGATTTTTTATGCTTGAAATGAATTCTTTTGGACTCTGCAAAACCATATCGAGCCAATCTTCTTTAACCCACGAAGTTGCTAAAAGGCCATCAGGGAAGGTGATGCCCTCCATCTGAATCCAGCCTTCTTGGATTCCCGCAGCGAGGTCGGGGGTTAGAACCGAATTCAGCATTTTATGGCGGTTGAATTCTTGAGGTGTTTTAACATTTTTGCTCGGAAACAATTCCGTCCCTAAGTCTAAAGAACTAGGGTTAAATTCAGCTTTATAGGCAAATTCAGGGTATTTCAGAGCAATATCGGGGTGCCCAAACTCTCGGACCGTTCTAGTCACCGCAATCACTATATCTTCTTGTTTTAATGTCGCGCCCGGGTTTTCTGATGCCAAAAAATACGAAGTTGCATCCGCCAATTCTCTTGCAAGAAAGGGATCAGGCTTACCCAACATTACTCCCGTTTCATATAAGTCTTTGCAAATATGATCTTCTTGGAATGGCACTAATCTGCCATCCTTCTTCATAATCCAAGCGGGCAAAGGTGGGGCATCTGGGTGCTTCATCTAGACTATAATAGGACTCTATCGATCAAGTGGTAAGGAAAGAAATCCTTCGACCAGACGCCTTGACAGCTAAACACTAGTTGTGCCAATCTTTATGATTGTGAATCATTTAGTTTTTTTATGCAGGCACAAGGAAGTGCAAATGGCATCAGCTTCATATGGATGTTTATCATTGGTAATCCCTGCCTACCGGGAAGAAAAAGGTATTGGTCAGGCAATCATTGAAGCAGAAGAAGCTCTATCTTTGTTAAATCTGAGCGATTATGAAATTCTAATAATTGATGATGGTAGTTCGGATGCAACTTTTGAAGCGGCCTCGGAAATAGCGAGCCTTTATTCGCACACTAAAATCATCAGGCATGAAAACAATCAAGGATACGGTGCAGCCCTTCGCACGGGGTTCGAGGCGGCTCGTTTTGAATTCGTGGCATTTACCGATGCTGACTGCCAATTTTATCTTGAAGATCTTTCTAATTTACTTGAAGCAATCAAAAGTTCGGACATCGCTGCAGGATATCGCTTTGACAGACAAGACCCGAAGTTGCGTATCTTTTTATCCAAAGGCTACAACTTTTTAGTGCATTCTCTTTTAAGGACTGGCGTTAGAGATTGTGATTGCGCATTAAAGATATTCCGAAAATCCGCTCTTAATAAAATCCTTCCCGATGCCAAAAACTTTTTCGTTAACACCGAGATGTTTCACAAGGCTGCTTGCAACAATCAGGTCATCAAGGAAGTGCCTGTAAGACACAGATTGCGTTATGCAGGAAGTAGCAAAGTGGGTTGGATGGAAGTCCCCAAAACATTAAAAACGCTTATCCCTTATTGTTTCAGCAATCATTTTTTCAACAGCCCGGAACAAACACCTCCTTTTAAAGCATGGAAGAAAAGCGAGAGGCTGGCGTATTTTTCAGGTGCAATGATATTGCTCATTTTTTCCGCACTATTATTTGCATCGAGTCTGCGGGCGCCTCTGCTAGAACCTCAAGAAGCCAGGTATGCCGAAGTTCCCAGAGAAATGCTCCTTCAGAACGAATGGGTTGTGCCTTTGCTTCATGGCAAACCCTACTTGGATAAGCCTCCCCTTACCTATTGGGCCGTGATGGGCCTTTACCAAATCTTTGGTATTCACGATTGGGCGGCAAGATTACTTCCATGCTTTGTAGGTATTGCTTCGATTTTCATTTTGGTTTTTTGGGGAATTAACGCAAAGGCTCATTGGGAAGGACTGATCGCAGGATTTATTTTATGCCTTACCAACAGATTTATTTATTTAGAACGAATGCTGGCCCCAGACACCCTGCTCTGCTTGTGGGTCACTTTAGGATTATGCCTCGGATTTCTAGCTTGCAATCAAAAGAAAATCAATCTTTTCTGCTGGCTTGGCTTCGGTATATGCATGGGATTGGGCATTCTTACCAAAGGCCCTGTCGCAATCATTCTTTTGGCTTTGCCTATCGCATTATGGACATTCGTTGACCAACGCGCTTTTAAGCCTGGAATAAAATCTTGGTTGCTGCCGATCACCGCTGCGGTTTTAATTTCAGTTCCTTGGCAGGTTGCGATTGCGTTAAGAGAACCTGATTTCTTTCAGCATTTTTACATCGGCCAAAACGTTTTAAGATATGTTGCGCCATATGATCACGAAGAGCCCTTCTGGTTTTTCCTCCCTCAATTGTTATTCGGCATGATGCCATGGATTTTTATTCTGCCCGGACTGGTAATCTCGTTGTTTCAACCAAAAACAAGTAAACAGCAATTAGGATCGTTTGCGGGATTTGGATTGTTGACGGGATTGGTCATATTATTCTTTTTTTCGATGGGATTAAGCAAGAGGCCGATATATCTTTTGCCTGTATTGCCACCCCTTGCAATCGCCCTTGGTTGTCAAGTCCGAGCGATTATTTGCTCTAAAAACGAAGGGCTTATTTGGAAAACATTGTTAACCCCTGTTTCAAATGGTGCATTTAACTTCTTGGGTGTCCTTCTTTTGGCAGGATTTGGCGTTTCTTTTGCAGGGATGTTTCGGGGTATTTTTAAGCCAAGTACCGGATTTATTCTGGGGTTTATTTTTCTGACGGGCTTATGCATCTGGATTATTCTTAAAGCTGGAAAACCAGAAAGAAAACTTTCCTTCGCAATCACTGCTGGAGTTCTTTTCTTAACGCTTTATGCTGGAATCCGAGAAATTCTACCAGCTTACAACCATTTATTTTCATTGCGAGGGCATCTAAGAGCGCACCTTAAAGCCGAAAAACAATTGCCCTCACTCGTTGTTTGTTACCCGCATTTATGGGATTCTGCTCCGTTTTACCTCCCCGATGCTGAAGTCGTTTCTTTCTCCAGAAATGAAAAATCCTTGTTGCTCAAGTTTCTTAATGAAAGGCCAAACACCCTGCTTCTTATAAAATCAGGGAAGGACCGAAAAGAACTGGTGCAAGAGTTACCCGAACACTTGGAATTTTATGCGGGTGTTCAACCAGGGACCGTTACGGTAGGATGGGTAAGGAAAAAGTCATCCGATGAGCTGATAGGGAAATTGGTACCTTAATTATTACGGTTCTACATATTGACCGAAACTACCAATCCCTTCTAGACTTGCATAATTGAACAGCGTCCACATTGTTGTATGCTTTCGTTTTTTCTGAGGAGTGGCGCGATGCCCGTGCAGACAAGCTTTCTTGACCGATTAATTGAATTTTTCAGCTCTTTCCCCGAAATGGTTGGCAAATTACTGCTTAGCATATTAGGCGATAGCAACGAACGATATGTCCGATCCCTTGGTTTTGTTCGTTCCAACAAACCTGATAGTGTTCCGAAAATAACCCCCGGCACCCTCCTGGCCAAAATCAACGATATTGAACCTGAAATGCTGGCACTTAGCGATGATGAGCTAAGGCAAATGACAACCAAACTTCGCGCTAGGCTTGCTCAAGGCGAAACCTTAGATTCGCTTTTACCGGTTGCTTTTGCTGCCTGTAGAGAATCTGCCCGAAGATCTAAGAATATGAGACACTTCGATGTGCAGTTGCTTGGCGGTATTGTTTTGCATCGGGGTAACATCGCGGAAATGGTTACCGGGGAAGGCAAAACTTTAGTTGCAACCTTGCCTGCAGTTTTAAACGCTATTGAAGGCAAAGGTGTTCATGTAATCACCGTTAATGATTACCTCGCTAGGCGCGATTGCGAGTGGATGCTACCCGTCTACCGCGGGGTCGGTTTATCTGCAGGGTTCATTCAAAGCGACATGGATCCAGTTCAAAGGCGCGAAGCTTACGAATGCGACATCACCTACGGTACCAACAGCGAATTTGGTTTTGATTACTTACGCGATAACATGAAACCTGCGCGATGGGGCGATAGTAGTTACGATACCTATGGCCAGCAATGTCAGAAAGGCCTTCATTTTGCAGTTATTGATGAGGTGGACAACATCCTTATTGATGAAGCGCGAACTCCTCTTATTATTTCTGGACAAGCATTCAGTGATCTTCGCAAGTACACCAAAGCAAACGAAGTCGCTGTTCGATTATCCGACCTGCAAAGAAATGCCAATAAAGATTCTGCTGAGGCAGGGTTCTTAAACGGACCGTTTTTCGAAGTCAAAGAAAAAGAACATACTTGCCATCTTACCGATGAAGGTATTCGCAAAGCAGAAGAGCTTGCTGGTGTTGAAAGCTTTTACACTGCAGGAAACATGGAATGGCCCCATCTCATTGATAACTCCCTAAAGGCCCACCATCTTTATAAAAAAGACAAACAATATGCCGTGATGAATCACCCGGAATCGGGCGATATGAGCATCGTTATTATCGATGAATTCACGGGCCGTCTTATGGTTGGCAGGCAATGGTCCGATGGTTTGCATCAGGCTGTCGAGGCCAAGCATTATCGTGAGGGTGTTAAAATCAAGGAAGAAACCCAGACCTTGGCAACCATTACCTTGCAGAACTTCTTCAAGCTTTACAAAAAGGTTTGCGGGATGACAGGCACCGCGATGACCGAAGCGGATGAATTCTGGAAAATCTACAAGCTTGAAGTTATCGCAATACCTACAAACAGGAATTTAATTCGCATTAATCATGCGGACACCGTATTCCGTAGCGAAAAAGAGAAATGGAAAGCAGTGGTCGAAGAGGTTGTTGAAGTTCATCAAACCGGCAGGCCAATCCTTATTGGTACCACCGATGTTGATAAATCCATCAAGCTTAGCGAACTCTTGAAACGAAAAGGTATCAAGCACGAACTTCTTAACGCACTTCCTGAACACGCTGCACGCGAATCTGAAATCGTTTCTCAAGCAGGAAGAATTGGCGCACTAACTATTGCTACAAACATGGCTGGCCGCGGTACCGACATTATTCTCGGAGGAAATCCAGAAGCTATGGCTTGGTCCGTTCTTAAAACTAAATATGCATCCCGATTAGATGTTCCTGAAGATGAGTGGAAAATAATCATTGCGGACATCGAAGCCAAAGAAAAAACAAAGGAAGAAGGACGCAAGGTTAAAGATTTAGGCGGCTTGCACATCGTTGGAACTGAACGACATGACTCACGCAGAATTGACAACCAATTGCGTGGTCGAGCAGGCAGGCAAGGCGACCCAGGTTCCAGCCGTTTCTATCTTTCGCTTCAAGATGATCTCATGCGTATTTTCATGGGCGAATGGGTTGCAAATGTTTTAACAAGATTGGGTATGGAAGAAGGCCAGGCTATTGAAAGCCCGATGGTCAGTAGGCAGATACAAAAAGCTCAGAAAAAAGTTGAGGAAAGACATTTCGAAAGCAGAAAACATCTCCTCGAATACGATGAGGTCATGGACACCCAGAGGCGCAGGGTTTACGGGTATCGCCAAGAAATCTTAAACGACACCAATTGCAAGATTCGCATCCTCGAAATGATTGCGCATCAAATCAAAATGGCAATCGATCGTTTCCTAGATCGCAAATATGGTGCGGATAGTTTCGCGCAATATGCATCCGACAAACTGGGCGTAGAATTCAAAGGCTCGGACTTTGACCGCTCTACTTTTGAAGAAGCAGAACTTTACGCCAAGAATAAGGCACACTCGGTAACCCTTACCCAGCTTCAGGATTTCATCGAAGAAAATCTTGGGTCGGATGATGAAAGTGAATGGAACTGGCAAGCTCTTACCAATCAGGTTAACAAGCGCTGGGAACTTGAAAACGCAGAGAAAACTCTTAAATCAGTGGGCAAAAGCGATCTCGTCGAATATCTTGCCAAGCAAACAGAAGACTCTGTTGAAAAAATAAGCCTTGAAGAAGGATCTATTTTACTGCAATCAAAATGGGGCCTTTCATCTTTGCTAAACTGGATGAAATTAAAGTTCCAGATCGAAGTTCCCGAAAGCAGCCTTACGAATCAAACTCCCGCCGAAGTTGAAAAAATACTGGTTGGGAAAGCCAAGGAGCTTTATCGCCAAAAAGAAATTACATTCCCTGTTGCTGCGGGCATGGCTAAATTCATGAATGAGGGCCCCAGTTCGCAGGCTGTTCCCGGAAGCCAAAAATACAATCGTGAAGGCTTATACAAATGGGCCCAATCTAGATTCCACCAGTTTGCTAACGAACTTTCAGAAGAAAGTTTCCGCACTCTTTCTCGTGCTGAAATCCAACAGATGCTTGTTCAAGTCAGCTTCAAGGCAATGCCCGAAATTGGTCAGGCTGATATCGACCTGAAACTCGCAGAAGCATTTCATGGCACACAGGTTTCTGAAGAAGGCGATGCCAAAGATCTTTGCGATTACATGCGCACACAACTCCAAATCGAAATCCCTGCAGAAAAGCTAACTGGCGTTTCGCAAAATGCTGCTAGGCAGATCATGTGGAACATTTTCGATGATCACTATCGCCCTGAAATGCGTATTATGGAACGGGGATTGGTTCTTGCCCAACTCGATAGTACTTGGAAAAATCATCTCTATGTGATGGATCATTTACGATCCACCGTAGGATTACGAGGTTATGCCCAAGAAGACCCAAAGACTGTTTACAAACGCGAAGGTATGAAAGAATTTGAAGCGATGTGGGAAGGCGTTGAGGAAAGAGTCAGCGAAATTGTTTTCCGCATGGAAGATGCTGATGAAGTCCAAGATACCGTTTGGGTTATCGGGTCTGCTGTCCACGAAGCTGCCCCGAAGCTTAAAGCTCCCGAAGCTCAATCGGGCGGCCCTCCTGAAGAAATCAAGCAGGAAAAAAAGGTTGAAACCATCAGAAATATGGGCGAACGAATCGGCAGAAATGACCCCTGCTCCTGTGGTAGTGGTAAAAAGTTTAAAAACTGCTGCATGCGCACCAATGCGATTTAGTAATGCATCTCGTATGAAAGGAATTTAGGGAAGGAATCCCATGAGCCTCTTTTTAAATTCCTTTTATTTCCTGGTACTTATTCTCGCCTCGCCATGGCTTGCATGGCGTTTCTGCTGGAAGGGCCGTTCCTTCCATAATTTCCGCACCCGGTTTACCGGTAATGTCCAAAGCCTTAGCGCTTCTGCCAATCAAAAAACCGTTTGGTTTCATGGCGTGAGTGTTGGAGAGATCCACCTTCTACGCCAGGTGGTTTCTACCATTCAAACTTCCAAGCCTGATTGGTTTGTCGTGGTTTCTTCATCCACAGACAACGGGCTTTTGGAAGCACAGAAGTGCTTTGAAGGCATTCCTGTAGTTCTTTTCCCGTTAGATTTCTCTTGGGCTATCAACAAAGCAATTTCCCTAATCAAACCCGATCTTATTGTTTTGGCAGAAAGCGAACTTTGGCCCAACTTCCTTCATTGTTGTAAAGCTAAAGATATTCCTGTTTCAGTAATTAACGGCAGAATGAGCCCGCGAACTCAGGCTCGCTATCTAAACTTCCCCTGGGTTGCCAAAGCTTTCTTTTCAAAAATCAGCGCATTTGCTCTTCAAAACATTGAAACCGAAAATTTCCTGCATCGCATCGGGGTTTCACCAATTTCAACCAGAGTCACTGGGTCTATCAAATTTGATGGTGTAACTTTTTCTCGTAACGAACCTAACATCGAAAAATTTAAATCAATGTTTGGTATCAAACCTAATGAACTTGTCTGGGTTGCTGGCAGTACACAAGCTCCTGAAGAGCAATATCTACTCAAGTCTTACACCGTATTAAAAAAAGAATTCCCCCTGTTGAGGCTGATTCTTGTTCCTAGGCAACCCGACCTTTTTAACCAAGTAAGAAAGCAAATCGAAATTACTGGATTACCTTTTAAAAACAGATCTGATCTTGGTCCCGCAGTAGCGCCTGACGATTCTATTATTCTTGTCGACACTTTAGGTGAACTTCGTTTTGTCTGGGGCTTGGCAGATATCGCTTTTGTTGGTGGCAGCATGGACGGAAAAAGAGGCGGGCAGAATATGATCGAGCCTGCAGCCTACGGCAGCGCTGTTTTCTTCGGAGATAAAATTTGGAATTTCAAGCAAGTTGCCCAGCAACTTATTCAAGCAGGTGGGGCTTCCATGATTTCTTCACCTACTGTTCTTGAATCCACCGCTAGAACTTTGCTTGCCAATGAATCTTTAAGAATACAAATGGGCCGCAATGCCAAAGATTTTGTTATCTCTCAACAAGGCGCTACTGCTAAAACTATTATTATGCTTGAAGAATTCCTTTGCCAAGATTCACGCAATCTTGCAGCATAATCTCTGTGATCAGGGTTATTCTTTGTGGACCATAATTCGAATCTAGCTTGGATCAATGGCAACTTTATCCCACAATCTGAAGCGGCAATTACGCTTCATGATGCTGGGTTTGTCATGGGCGCAACCGTTACAGATATGAGTCGTTCTTTTGCGCACAAACCTTTTATGCTCAAGGAACACATCCAACGGTTCATGGCTCATTGTGAAGCTTGTTTTATCAGCATTAAAAAAAGTGAAGAAGAATTCCTAAAAGCTGCTGAAGAATTGATTGAAAGAAACTGCCTGCTTCTAAAACCGAATGAAGATCTGGCCTTGGTACTTTTCGCAACACCCGGCCCGATTGGATTTTATCTTGGCGAACCAGGCGGCGCAGGAGACGGTTTGCCCACTTTGGGAATGCACACTTTCAAACTCCCCTTTCATCGATACCGCCCTTGGGTTGAACATGGTGTTGAATTACTTACTAGTTCAATTTTGCAGCCTTCGCCTTTATCCATCAATCCTTCCATCAAACAGCGCAGTAGGATGCATTGGTGGATTGCTGAAAGGGAAGTAAAAAAACGATCAGCAACAGCAATGGCTTTACTGCTTGATGAAAATGGCTTTCTCACAGAAACTGCATCTTCGAATTTAATAATCCTTCAAGATGCTTCCAAAAGTGGTGCCGACCTCAAAATATTTACCCCAAAGCCTGAAAAGGTTTTGGATGGTATAGGCCTACGCATTGTTAAATCGTTTGCCAAGGATTGTGGATTTTCTTGGTTTGAAGCTGATATTTTGCCTTCTGAAGTTAAGCCTTCAGATGCAGCCCTGATAACCAGTAATTCTTTTTGTTTTGCCCCTATAAAAAGCCTCAATGGAATCCAGCTTAGTCGATTTAAATGGTTTAATGAAAAACTACTCGACTACTGGCAAAAACAAGTGCATTTAGATTTTCACGACCAGATTCTAAAAAACTTGTAGACATCGCCATTCCTTCCAATTACCTTATCTGAGTATTTTCTAATTGTTAAAGGGTAGTGAGTCAGGTTTAAATTTCGGCTCGTTGCCGAGGTACTTTTTTTTGAAATTCTTGTTTCTTTCGAGACAAGTTATTGCCATGATGTGGCTCAAGTATCAATTGTTTAGAAACGATTTTGAGTGATTAGTAAGGAAATTATGATGATGAAGATTTTTTCAGGGAAGACAAAACCATTTGCTCCTAGAGGGCTTTGGATGATGGTTGGGTTTCTTGCTTTGGGCCTAATGGGCTCCAGTGGCATTGGCACCGGCGGGACTGGCGAAGGTGGCGACAAATGGCACCCCTTCAGCCTTTTCAGCAGTGATTCAGATTTCACAACTTTCGAAAAGATCGCACTTGTAATTAATTTGTGCGTTGCGTTGTCTGGGCTCTTTTACGCTAAAATCCTTGCAAACTATGTTAATAGCCAACCTAATGGCACTCCGGTAATGCAGGAAATTGCCAAGGCTGTACGCGAAGGCGCCAACGCTTATCTTTCCAGACAATTCAAGGTTATTTTCTGGCTCATTTTAATTCTGGCTGCTGTTCTTACTGTTACCAAATGGCCTTGGCACGAACCCGACAACAATACCGAAAAGCAAATTGCAATCGGCCGTGGTATCGCCTTCCTTATGGGTTCTATTTTTAGTGCAATGGTTGGTTATTTCGGTATGAGCATGGCAACCATTGGAAATCTTAAAGTTGCAACTGCTGCACGCTCTAGGGCTAACGGCTTTGGAATGGCTTTGCAGATTGGTTATCGTTCCGGAACTGTAACGGGCATGTTAACCGATGGCCTTGGCCTTCTTGGTGGCACGCTTATTTTCCTTTACTATGGTGAAAAAGCATTCGAAGTTCTTCTAGGCTTCGGATTTGGTGGCACCTTGCTTGCTTTGTTCATGCGTGTTGGTGGTGGTATTTACACCAAAGCTGCTGATGTTGGCGCTGATCTTGTTGGTAAAATTGAAGCTGGTATTCCTGAGGATGATCCAAGAAATGCTGCGACCATCGCTGATAATGTTGGCGATAACGTTGGTGATTGCGCGGGTATGGCTGCAGATATTTTCGAAAGCTATGAAGTTACTATTGTTGCAGCTCTTATTTTAGGTCTTGCTAGCTTTGGCCATATGGGGGTTATCTTCCCACTTTTGGTTCACGCCATTGGTGTTATTGGAAGTATTATTTCAACCTCGCAAGTTAAAGCTGAAAAATCTGAAGGTGTTAAGGCAGCCATGGCTGCGGTTACCAACGGTTTTTGGTTGGGTGCTTTCATCAGCGTTGTTGCTATCTGTGGCTTGGGTGCATTGTATCTTCGCCCAACTCCAGAATATCTGATTGGTGAATCAATAAAACGAGGCCTTTACACTGAAGCAAGCTTTGTTGAAAGCCTGACAAAGGCCAACCCCGGTTCAACTCTGGTACCCCTAGTTATCAAATCCAGGGATGAACTGAAAAAACTTGATTCCGTCTCCCGTGATAAATATTCTTCTGATCGTGAAAAATATGTTGCTGATTTGACTTCGATCTGGAAGAAATCCACTCCAGAAAACCAAGCGAAAATTGCTTCCGAAGATATGGTCAAGATTGCTCAAGGATACATGCCTCTTTATGTAGGTTTTGATTATCGACCAATCTTGACTTGCTTGATTGGTATCGCCTTGGCTCTTGGCCTTCACTGGTGTACCGATTACTGGACCAGCACCGAACACGATCCCGTCAAACAATTGGCCAAATCTTGTCGTACTGGGCATGCAACCAACATCATCTCCGGCCTTGCACTTGGTTATGAAAGTGCGGTTTGGTCAGTGTTGATTATTTCGGTTGCCCTTCTCGGGTCTGTTTTGGTCTACAGCGGCACCAACCCTATCTTTATTGCTTATGGCGTTGCAATGTGTGGCATCGGCATGCTTACCCTAACAGGTAACATCATCAGTATGGATGTTTTTGGGCCTATTGCTGACAACGCAAACGGTATCGGTGAAATGGGTTACAATCGTGACCAGAATAACCAGCCTTTGCCTCCTGAAGACCCTAACTACATGAATGAGGAAGATTATAAAAGTGCTCGTCAAATCCTTGCAGATCTTGATGCTGTGGGTAATACCACCAAGGCAATTACCAAGGGTATTGCGATTGGTTCTGCTGTTCTTGCTGCTGTCTCGTTGTTTGCCAGCTTTATCGCTGTGGTAGCAACAGGAAAAGGCGAAGACGCTATCACCACGCTGAGTGCTGCTGAATTTGCTGAAGGGGCTGCCAAGCTCAATCTTGCTGATTCTTATGTATTCATCGGTATGCTTTTGGGTG
>CAJCCR010000058.1 GCA_903960945.1 uncultured Planctomycetaceae bacterium | reverse complement strand
CTGCCTTCTTGAATGGTGATCGGAGGCATGTTTTCGCAAACATCTTGTGCCAAGCCCGCATCGGATCTGCGAATGGCTTTAGTACCACTGAAGACTTTTCCTTTTTTAGCATCGACTAATTCAAGAGGCAGTCCGGGGCTTGCAAATACTTTGCTTCCCTTGGGGAATTCATCTTCAAACCAGATGTCTTCTGCAACTTTGATTTCGCTCTTTGTTGGCTTCAATGCAGGGTCTTCATACGCCAGCTTTGCAGCTTCTTCTTCCATTTTTCTGCGCATGGCTGAAAGTTCAACATCAAGATCTGCAATCTTTTTCTTCGTTTCTGGAAGATCCAGCTTCACACTTGGAGCCAGTAATAACTGGTTGCCATCTAAGGGCGAATCTGCTGCAGAATGAAAGAATGCGTAAAGCGAATAATAATCCTTGGCAGTGATGGGATCAAACTTGTGATCATGGCATACCGCGCAACCACCTGTTAGGCCCAGAAAAGCTTCCATGAAATTCGAGGTGCGATCAACTGCGTTACGGAACACCCACTCTTCAGAAATAGAACCACCTTCTCCGGTGGAAACATTGCAACGGTTGAAGCCGGTTGCAATCAGTTGATCTAAAGTAGCGTTGGGTATTAAGTCGCCTGCAACTTGTTCCACCATGAATCGGTCAAAGGGTTGATTCTTGGTGAATGCGGAAATCACCCAGTCGCGATAGGCCCACATCTGCCTTTCGTTATCAAGGTGTAATCCATGGGTATCTGCATAGCGAACGATATCGAGCCAATGGCGAGCCATCTCTTCGCCATATTTAGGCGAAGCAAGATAGCGATCAATCATTTTTTCGTAGGCATCGGGAGATTTATCAGCGAGGAAGGTTTCCATTTCCTGCACACTCGGAGTTAACCCAGTAAGGGTGAGAGAAACTCTGCGTAATAAAGTAGATGGGTCTGCTTTAGGCGCATAGCTTAGCCCTTCTTTTTTCAACTTTGCGATTAGGTAGGCATCGATGGGATTGGGTTTTTTCTCCATTGGCGCTTGTGCTTTGATGGGCTCGAAGGACCAATGTTTTTCGTAGGGGGCGCCTTGGGCGATCCACTTGCTCAAGGTTTCTTTCTGCGCAGCGGTGAGAGTTTTCTTGGTGGAAGGCGGGGGCATCACCTTGCCTTTTTCAGTTGAAAGAATGCGCTTGACCAGTTCGCTTGCATCGGGATGGTTCGGAACAACCGCTTTTTCGCCCGAGGCGCCCGCCTTGATAAAATGCTCGCTTGTATCTAGGCGAAGTTCACCCTTGTTCTTGCCTTGCCCATGGCAGGAAAAACAATTATCCGAAAGGATCGGCCTTATGTCTTTGTTAAAGCTCACAGGCGCAGAAGAAGGTTCAACTGCATGAATCCAAAACATGGGAGTCAGTATTAAAAGTGAGAGTAGCAATCGTTTCATGAAGGTAACCTGAATAAGAAAGCCAAACCTTGATAACAAGTGTTGGGTTGGAAGTAAGCCAAGCCATCTAAATACATTTTAGGCATAGCAGCACTACTTCTCAATGAAATAGCGCTCTGATGGATATAAATCATGCAAGGATCTGAGGAATAACCCTTCCATGGTCGATATCTAAGCGCTTGCGCCCGGGGATTTCGAGCCTACGGGAATCAAGGCCCATCAGATGCAGGATAGTTGCATGAATATCAGTTACATAGTGACGATTTTCGACTGCATGGAAGCCGATTTCATCGGTAGTGCCATGCACGGTGCCACCCTTGATACCGCCCCCCGCCATCATTACAGAGAAGCCATAGATATGGTGATCCCTGCCATCAGAGCCCTGAGTGCCCGGAGTTCTGCCAAACTCGGAAGCAAAAACAATGAGAGTTTCATCGAGAAGGCCCCTACGTTTTAAATCTTGAATGAGCCCAGCGATGGGTTGATCGACCTTGGCGCAGTTGCTGGAGTGGTTGTTCTTCAGGCCGCCATGGGCATCCCAAGCCCCTGCCCCGCCTGCCCCATGTTGAATTTGAACAAAGCGTACGCCTCGTTCGACTAATCTTCGTGCAGCAAGCAACTGATTGCCAAAGTCGCGGGAGGCAGGCTTGTCGATCCCATAGACCCTTTTAGTCTCTTCGGTTTCCTTGGAGAAATCCATCACTTCGGGAAGCGACCTTTGCATGCGAAATGCAAGCTCATAGCTTTTGATGCGGGCAGCAAGTGCGGGGTCGTTGGGGTATTCCACTCCACGAATGGAATTGAGTTTACCCACGAGGTCGAAGCCTAGCTTTTGTTCATCGGCAGTAATCGGGCGTTCGGGCGATCCAAAATCCAGCGGGCTACCCGAAGCTGCTCTGACAGGAACCGCATCATGCATAGGCCCAAGATAATGGCCATCTTTCTTGTTCCAATACTCACGGTTGCCCATGCTGACAAACTGGGGCAGGTTATCGTTGAGGGAGCCCAAGCCGTAATGAACCCAAGCACCCAAGGTGGGGAATTCGCCATCAAGCATGTGTCTGCCTGAATGAAACTGGGTTTGTGCGCCATGGTTGTCATCGGTGGTATACATCGAGCGAACGATGGCCATGTCATCAGCGCAGTTGCCTAGGTAGGGTAGCCAATCGGAAACATCCATGCCACACTGCCCGCGTTTTTTGAACCCGACCTGGGTGGGGAATAGTTTGTTGCGCTGCTGCCCGTTGGCATCGTTGACCACGGTAACCCGGGCCAGCTTTAGTTTTTCGGGGTCTTGGGTGCTTTTGTAGGGTGTTTCAGCGATTGATTTCCCTGCATACTTATCGAGTTCGGGTTTGGGATCGAATGTTTCAAGATGGCTCACTCCGCCATTCATGAACAACCAGATCACACTTTTAGCCTTGGCTGCGGAAGAGGGTTTGCCATTGGGTGGCGACCATGGAAGGGAAGAATCAGCTCGGGTAATACCATCGCTCTGCAACATCGAACCAAGAGCAAGGCCTGTAAAGCCCATGCCCATATCTGAGAGGAAGGCTCTGCGGTGATTTCCCGAACATCGTTGATGATTCATGCGACACCTTTTGATGCAATTAGCGTACGGTTACAAAATCGTTGTGGTTGATAAGGGAGTGAACCAAAAGCAATCTCGCACGGGCATTGCCCGCTGCATTTTGCTTTGCTGGGTTTGCACTGTTCCAAGCTGCAAAGATTTTAATGCACTCACTTATTTCGGTATCGTTGGGCTCCGAGCCTAGAAGCAGCCTGAACGATGCTTGTATGAATTCTTTATCGCTTGCCTGGGAAAGTTTTACTTGAAGCTGGGTATGGATTGCTTCCGCCATCGACCAGGCGATCTTGCTATTGGAAAGGGTAAGTGCCTGCTGGGGCAGGATGCTTTCCTCGCGTTTGTAGCATTCGAGCACATTGGCATCATCAAATTGTAGGAGGAAGATATTGTGATCGTTATGGGACTGGAAGAAGTAAAGCGCCCTGCGGTTGGATTCATTTTGAGCAGCAGTGGGGACACTGGGCCCACCAATCGTGGTATCGAGTTTACCTGCAAGTTGCAGCATGGAATCGCGAACGGCTTGAGCTTCAAGCCTGCGGGGGTTCATATGCCAAAGCAATTTGTTATCGGGATCGAGGGCTATGCTTTTTTCCATGCCCAGAGTGCTTGAGTTCATCTGATAAGCTTTGGAAGTAAGCATGATGCGGTGCAATCGTTTCATGTCCCAATTATTCTGCATGAAGTCTGCAGCAAGCCAATCGAGGAGTTCGGGATGCGAGGGCAGTGCACCCTTTCGACCGAAATCGAAAACCGTATCTACAAGGGGCCTGCCGAAATGCCTGGCCCAGATGTGATTGACCGCAACCCTTGCAGTAAGAGGGTTGGATTTATCAGTCATCCACTTGGCGAGGGCAGAGCGCCTGCCTGTGCTGGTTTTGGGGTAGGGCTTGTTGCGGGAGTCTTCTTTTTCGAGGTTCGATTCAAGAGTTTTTAACGATCCTTTGATAGCGGTAAAAACTTCGCTGGGTGTGTCAACATTCTTATTTGCTACCTCCTGTGCCTTGGTAGCAGCCTCCAGCTTTTTCTTTGCAGCATCTTCTTTGCCCTTTGCAGCAGTCAACAGTTCGATCTCAGCATTTAAAATATCCAAGCTTGCCTTTGCCAGGGCGGTTTGCTTTTCTGCTTTTGATGCTAGCAGAGCTTTAGCTTTGGTTTCCGCCTTCATGGGTTCTACGAGTTTAGCTTTGGTTGCAAGCCATCGGGGCTCGATGCTTTTTTCTTCCTCGTTAGCAAACTCCAATGCTTGCTTTGCAGATGCAAGTTTCTTTTCTAGTAAGGGTTTCTCTTCGGGTTTCTTGATGGATTTCAGGGCTTCTTCTGCCAAGGTATAAGCCTTGGATGCTGCTTCAGTTTTTGACTTTGCAAGAAGCTTTGCGTTTTCAAATGCAATGGGCTTGAGTTCTGGTGCGTGTGCTTCAACAGGGAGGTTTACCGGTTCGATCTTGAAGTCGCCTATTGTCAGAAATGCTGGAACATTAGGCGGTATGGCTTTATCTTTCTTAGGGTTCTTCTCATCGCCTCGCACAAAGAGGTAGGTTGGTGCATCGAGGTTGCAATCGAACACTCTTGGGATGCCGTTCTTTTCGAAGTCGGATTCGCCAAGCACCATGTCGGTACGCACTTGGTAGGGTTCGAAAAAAGCGCGCAGTTGGTAATACTCGACCTGAGTTACGGGATCATATTTGTGATCATGGCACCTGACGCAATTAATGGTAAGGCCCATGAATGCTTTGAAGGTATGCTCGACCGTTTCTTCCATCCAAGAGTTATGATTGAACTTGAAATACTGGCGGGCGAGGAAGCCTGTTGCTCGCAACTTTTTATCATCGGTGGGGCTAAGCTCATCTGCAGCAATCATCTGCCTAACCATTTCATCGTAGGGCAGATTGTTATTAAGCGATTCGATGGTCCAATCGCGGAAATGCCAGATGTGCTTCTGGCTGTTGCGTAACTCTGCGCCTAATCCCCACCAATCGGAGTAGCGCCAAATGTCGAGCCAATGCCTACCCCAGCGTTCGCCATACTGTTGGCTTGCAAGCAGTTTGTCGACGATTTTTTCATATGCATCGGGGGAAGAGTCGTTGATAAAAGAAAGGTAATCCGCTTCGAGAGGGGGCAACCCGATCACATCGAGATACAACCTGCGAAGGAGTGTACGCTTGCCTGCGGTCTGCTGGGGTTGCAGATTCTTTTTCTTCCAAGCCTCTGTTGTGAAGTAATCGACCGGGTTGGTGTTTGCTGGTATGACAGCTTTTGCTGGGGGGTTAAAAGCCCAGTGGTCTTTGGGGCTAACTTCGGGTTTTTCATTTTCAGGCCCGGGTGCGCCCGCTGCAATCCAGCGTTCGATCGCTTTGATTTGCGCAGGGGTTACGGGTTCGCCTTCCGGGGGCATGCGCTCTGATTCTTCTAGCGAAGTAACCCGGGAGAGTAATTCGCTTCCCTTGATATTCCCCGGCGTGATGATTTTCGATTTGCCCGCACCCGCAAGAATAAAAGAAACAGTATCAAGGCGCAGTTTGCTATTTTGTTTCAAGGCACCATGGCAAGAATAGCAGCGCGATTGTAAAAGGGGTTTGATCACCTTCTGGTAATCATCCAACGGGTCTGCTGCAAAGGTCAGGCTGATTAATAGAACCGTGTTAAATAGCATTGCAACTTTGCCTAGGTGGGATGAACTTAAGTATCAAACTAGCTCAATTATAGCCCTTATTGCAGCCGTATACCATCTTATTTTAATAAAGTCGGGGTCTAAAATCAGTTGGTATGTAAACGACAACAGCCCCTTAAGTTAAGGAGCTGTTGCGAAATTGATATCACTGAAGGTTAGTATTTCAGTTCGACGCCGAAGGTCATACCCTGTGCCCAGATGCCTGAGGGAGACATTACTGCTTCGGGGCGTGCAGCACCTACCAAGGGTTGGCCGTTTCTTTGGCTGGTGTTGATCACCGAATCCACCGCATTACCGGGGCGAAGCACACTCGTCCAATAAAAATAGTCATACCCTGCGTAGAGTTGGATATGCTTGGTGACATCATAGCCTAGGCGGCACTGAAGCTCAGGTATGGCGGAAAAAGCGGATTGGTTATGCATGCCATTGTTGGTGGGCAGCGCATAAACAAATCCATCGGTGGGGGCAGAGGATACACCGTTGGTGGTGTTGGTTCTCGAGCCTGCGATGGCGATGTTCTGTTGGGTTTGGCCTAGGGCGATTTTACCAAGTGCGCTGGCATGGAATCGTTTGTAATCGTAATTTAAACCGCCTCCAACCTGCACACCGTAAAACCAGTTCCTGGTCAGGAATTGATCAGTGCCCTGAGTGGTGGTGTTGATGCCACCAGAAGAGCGCTGGGAATTAACTGAGTAGATAAGGTTTTCTTCGAGTTCGGTGAACTTGCCACCAAATAGGAGGTTGGAAGAAAAGCCATTGCCTGGGTTGCCGAATCTGGCCTTGGCATTAGCTTCGCCACCCGAAAGCTTGGAATAAGAATAGATGCTAAGAGTGCTGTTGGGAAGACTGGTAAGGTTATCGGGAACGGTTGCGAAAATCGAGTTTGCGATGCCGTTGGTGTTGAAAAAGGGAGCGGTGACAACAGGTTGCATGTCGCTTGTTGAAGCACTGAAGTTATAGGATCGTTGTTCAAGTAAAAAGGCAGAGCCCTCAATGCTAAAGATTCGATCCTCATCAAGGAAGAAACCGCCATTCATTCTGATACCCGAAAATGGGCCGTAATCCATACCGTTACTGCTATTGCCACCAGCAAGGACACGGGTGCCGGGTTGTCCAAGCGCACCGGGCACTGCATCGGAAAGCGAACCCGAGGTAATCATGGGGTTGGGCAGGGGGCCATTTTTAATGCGCCAGTTCAAATAATCCACACCCACCCAGAAACCATCCATCTCTCTGAGGATCACACTTTTAGGAATGGGGTTGGTGATAGAATCAAGAGGATCGGGTGTTAAGAAGACCTGCTTTGGTAATATGCCCGGAACAGGAGCCTCAACTTGAGGCGCTGTGGGTGTATTATTTTCAGTTTTGTTGGTAACTTCTTCGGCCAGGGCGAAGCCCACGATGCCTGCTGCAATGCCAAACCAAATTGGGAATCCGTTCCCCATGGTTGACTCCTTAGTCGCTAAATTTTCAAAGGTGTAAATCTAAGTTCTCACATTATAATTCGTCTAATTTAAGGGGTTTCATATAGTTTTCTGGTAAAAGGCAGAGTTGTTTTGCTTGTTAAAGAAGGTTGCAATTTGTAAAGCCGGTACAATCGTACTTAGGCCCTTTGAAAAATCAGTAAAATAGGGTGTGTGTTCTTATTGTTATGATTATCCAACTCCTTAACTTGGAACTTATTTTGGCATGAATGAAACTGCGATGCAGCTTGAACTCTGGGACAAAGCTTACAACTGGCATCCTTTTACGCCCATGGCTTCTTATTTAGAAAGCCAGCCCATCATCATTACCAAGGCGCATGGCTTTTTTTTGGTGGATCAGTTTGGCAACGAATACATCGATGGGTTTTCTTCTCTTTGGTGCAACTTGCATGGCCATCAAGTTCCTGAGTTGGATAATGCGCTAAAGGAACAATTGCAGAAGGTGGCTCATAGCACATTTTTGGGCCTTTCGAATGAGCCCGCAACCATACTCGCCAAGAGGCTAATCGAACTAGCACCCAAGGGTTTGACCCGTGTGTTTTATTCAGATAGCGGCGCAACCGCTGTTGAAGTCGCATTGAAGATGGCTTTTCAATTCTGGCATCAGTGCCCTAATCCAAGAAAAAATAAAACCAAGTTTCTTGCTCTGGGAATGGCCTATCATGGCGACACGATGGGGGATGTCAGTATCGGAGATCTCGGGCGTTTTCATGATATGTTTAAGCCTTTGCTTTTCCCGACGATAAAGTCGCCCGCCCCTTATTGCTATCGCTGTCCGCTGCAATTAAAACCAGAGAGTTGCGGCATGGCTTGTGCTTTGGAGTTGGAAAAATTAGTGGAGCAGCATGCGGATGAATTAGTTGCTGTGGTGATCGAACCATTGGTGCAGGGGGCTGCAGGCATGGTCACTGCCCCCAAAGGGTTTTTAAAGCGGGTGCGTGAGGTTACCAAAAAACATAATGTGCTGCTAATAGCGGATGAGGTTGCAGTGGGGTTTGGCAGAACAGGTACGCTTTTTGCCTGCGAACAGGAAGAAGTAGTGCCCGATTTTCTTTGCTTGGCGAAGGGAATTACAGGCGGATACCTACCCCTGGCAGCGACCCTCGCAACCGAAGAAGTTTTCAACGCCTTTTTGAATGAGCCCGGCAAAGAAGATAAAACCTTTCAGCATGGGCATACTTACACTGCCAACCCCTTGGGTGCTGCAGTTGCAATTGCCAGCCTAGATCTATTAATGGCAGATAATGGCGTTTTGGCGCAAGTTGAAGTTAAAGGGCTAAGAATGCAAAGGCATTTGGATCGCCTGCGGGAGTTTTCTTTTGTGGGAGATATCCGCAGATCGGGCCTAATGATTGGGATAGAACTGGTTGGCAACCGCGAAACTCGCACGCCTTTTCCTGCAAATATCAATGCCGCCCATGCAATTTGCATGCTGGCAGGCAAACATGGCCTTATGATCAGGCCGCTTGGGGATGTGGTGGTTCTTATGCCACCTCTTGCAATACCTGAAGAATTAGTGGATCGCATAGGTAAAGTGCTTTACAATTGCTTGATGGAATTTTCGCAACAATTATCCGGCCAAGGGGGCTGATTGCTGATGGCTGGCTTTTTTATTACTGGCACTGATACAGGGGTGGGCAAAACTCGATTTGCTTCTCTTTTGGCCCGTTCAATGATCTCTAAAGGAGTTGATGTCAAGGTTTGTAAACCGATTGCCACAGGTTGCCAGCGTAATTCGAAAGGCGTTCTTGTTAGTTCAGATACTTTGGCATTAAGCCGTGCTGCGGGTGATAAGAATTTGGCCGCAATCACTCCGTGGTGCTTTGAAATCCCCGCAAGCCCTGCTTTGGCTGCCAAGCTTGAAGGATCAAATTTATCCATTGAAGCGCTTGCAGTTGCAGTGGAAAAACGATGTGGCGATGAGTTTGCAATAGTTGAGGGAGCGGGCGGTTTGCTTTGCCCTTTGACAGATACTGAATCAATAGCGGATCTCGCACAAAGGTTGCAATATCCAATCATTATTGTTGCCCGCAGAAGTTTGGGAACACTCAATCACTTGCTGCTTACGCTGGAAGTTGCAAGGCAATATGGGTTGGTGGTGGCTGGCGTGGTTATGTCGGAAACCGAAGAAGTTTTGGATCAGGCAGCGATTCATAACCCTGTTGAATTTTCGCTGCGGTCTGCAGTTCCCCTTTTAGCAGTGTTGCCTTTTGAAAAGACAGGCGACAAAGCGGGCAGGAAGGTTGTGGGTTCGGTGGATTGGTTGGAATTGTCTGCAGGCATTCAGGATAAACTTGCAGCGCCCCTCGAGAAAATCAGCTTACATTTATACGAAGAAGTAAAAGGATAATCATGAGCATTTATCATTTTAAATGTGTTTCTTGTACTAAACTGATGGGCATTACCGAAGACTTTCTGGGCAAGCAAATGCGCTGCCCTCATTGCCAAACCATTCAGATGCTGCCAATGATTAATGCTGCAGGGAGCGCTGAAGCAACACCACCTGCCCCGGTTCAAACCGTAGAACCCGATACGGATATAATGAATTTTAAGTATCAGTCACCCGAAAACCCTGCACCGGAAGAGTTGTCTCAGGAAATTTTATCGTTCCCTGGTAGTGACAAATCTCAGGAAACTCCCGCCGAAGAATACGCAGCAGTTTCACCCCCGGTAGAAGCTAAGGATTTAAATGAGGTCACGACGGGAATTTTCACCCCTGAAACCAATAGCGCGACCCAAAGCGAAAGTGCTGCCCCTGCTGCTGCTCCTTGGGATAATGCACCCTCTATTACAGGGGAAGCTGCACGCAAACGGCCAGTAGCCTCAAAATCGATGGCCATGCCGATTATTTTTTTCTCGCTGCTTTCCTACAGCGTGATGGCTACCGCAATTCTTATTCTTGTTTTGGTTCGCATGAAGACTGCAGGCCCCTTGCATCCGCTTGAATACATTCCCGATGTGGATGGTGATAACCCGGGTGCAAAACGTACCAAAATACGATTCAATCATGATAAGGAAACCACCCAAACGATCGTACCTGCCCATTTGCGCACTAAAATCGGAGTGGCTATTAGGGTCGGTGAATTGGAAGTGACGCCCCTTGCGGTAGAAAAAGCAACGGTTTCAGTGTTGGTTTCGGGGTTCTCTAAATCAGAACCTTGCAAGGGAGATTCTTTGGTTCTTAGGCTCAAGCTTAAAAATGTTTCTAGTGATCAAACTTTTAGCCCTCTGGACTATTACTTTAATCGCAAATGGAAGGAAAAAAGCAAAAACAGTTACCCGCCCCCCTTCACATTTGTGCAATTTGGCACAGAAAAGCCCGAAAAGTCGTTCTTTGGAGGCCCAGCCAACTGGTTGCCTTTAGCCTTGGCGGGTTCCAAGAAATCGCAATCTCCCCGGGAAACCGTCGAAGATGAAAACCTAGATAAAATCCTCGAACCTGGCGACGAAATGACAGCTTTCCTTTGTACCGATGGCGATGATTCTAGTGCGCAAGAGATTTTGAATCATCAGGGGCCAATGCTTTGGCGCTTGCAAGTCCGCAGAGGTTTGGTTTCTGTGGGCGCCAAGGAAATACCTGCTACCGCTGTTATTGGCGTTGAATTTGGCGCAAATGATGTGAAAAAATCACCCGCTGCCAGCTAATTTGACTCTTGCCCACTTATCTTTCAGAGCCGGAAGTGTCAGCGACGGTTATACTCATTACTTCATCTGTAATTTTTCTTCTCTGAAAAACTCCAAAGCCAAGAATCATTACCGCCAAGACGCTAAGAAGCAGCAGACAAGTCCGGATTTCTTGTCTTTTTTTGCGCTCTTTGCGTCTTTGCGGTAAAAATCTTTATTCTTCTTCTCTTCCGTCTGCGACAGGTGTTATTGGCGTTGAATTTGGCGCAAATGATGTGAAAAAATCACCCGCTGCCAGCTAATTTACACCATATTTAACCTTTGTTTCTGCTTTTTTATTTGATATACAGATAATCTTAATCAGCGAATATGATGAGATTATTTTAATTATTTCGTTTGCCTATTGCTATCCTCTTCATTTACCTATATTAATATAAGTGTGTTATTTGATAACGCTCTATCAAGTTGACTAATAATAATCATAATTGGTTTGTTTTTAGTCTTACACGTACGAAGCCTTTCACTGAATCGCGCCCAAACAGTGAGCCCAGAAGGTTGAGTTTAGATCTGCTTGATTGTCAAGCAGACGAATTTTTTATTTTGGAGGTGGGCCCTTAAGAGGCCTTATTGATTCATGAAGTTGACGCGCGCATCAAGTTATGCTCTACACGCCCTCGCTTACATGGCGACTCAGAAATCTGACAAGCCTGTTCCATCCCATCTTATCGCCCGAGATCGTGGTATTCCTGAGCGCTTTTTGCTTAAAGTGTTGAAGCCTTTGGTTTCAACCAGAGTTCTGAATTCCATCAAAGGCCCCAATGGTGGCTACAAACTTATGAAGGACCCCTTCAAAGTTTCTTTGTTGCACATCATCGAAGCTGTTGATGGCCCGATTCGTGGCGTTGCACCATTTGCTGAAGATGTTGGTGGCCCTTTGAATAACAAGCTTGAAAGCATTTGCAAAGCTGCTTCTGAAGCTCTTCGAAAAAGCTTGGAAAAAGTATCCCTTGGCGAACTCGCAGGGGCTCGTAAAGGTAAGTAAACCCTGAATAACCCGGCCTTTTTTGCCGGTTCCTCAGGTTTTATCACTGTTTTTCCCTCGGAGGGGTGCCTTTCATGGGGTGCCCCTCTTTTCTTTTTTACTTCAACATCATAAAGCCACTATTATGGCATTACGCGTTTCAAATATCAGGCTCGCAGTTGAAGATCCGGAAACAACCCTTCCAGATCGGCTCGCTCGTTCCTTGGGTATTAAAACCGCTGATATTCAACGCTGGCGCATTCTGCGAAAAAGCCTTGATGCCAGAGATAGGCAAATTCAATTTGTCTACAGTGCCGAAGTTCAATTGCTGGATGAAGAAAAAATCCTGCAACACAAGCCTAGGTTTCAATCCATCAGTATTGAGACTTACTCTGAAGTCCCTTTTGTTATGCCACCTTGTGGATCGGTTCCCACGCTTGGCAGGCCAGTGGTTATCGGATCTGGCCCGGGTGGGCTTGCTGCTGCTTATTTTTTGGCTGAACTTGGATACCGGCCCATTCTTTTGGAACGCGGCAGGCCGGTGCGCGATCGCATTCGCGATGTGAAGGATTTTGATGATGGCGGGCAGTTTAATCCTGAAAGTAATTATTTATTTGGAGAGGGTGGCGCTGGTACTTTTAGCGATGGGAAATTAACCTATCGGGGTTCAGGGCCTGATGTTACCCGCATCTTGCAGATGTTTGCAGAAAATAAAGGTAAACCCTCGGTTCTTTATGATTTCAGACCGCATCTCGGTAGCAACAGATTGCCTGCAGTAGTCAAATCCATTCGAAGAAAAATCGAAGCATTGGGTGGCGAAGTAAAATTCTCATGCAAAGCTGAAGATTTGGATATTCAAGATAACATCATCAGGGGGGTGTATACCTCGAGCGGTTATATTCCTGCCAATGTGGTGATTCTTGCGATCGGCCATAGTGCCCGAGATACTTATAATGCCCTGCATGCCCGCGGTGTTTTAATGGAACAAAAACCATTTCAAATGGGGGTCCGCATTGAGCAGCCCCAGGAAACAGTCAACCGGGTGAAGTATGGGCATTCTGATTTAGAAAATGTGATCGGAGCTGCAGATTATAGTTTGGTCGCCAATGGGAAATATGACTTGTTCACTTTTTGCATGTGCGCGGGTGGATATATCATGCCTAGCGTTTCCGAACCGGGGGCGTTTTGTACCAATGGCATGAGCCTTTCCAAGCATGATTCCCCCTACGCCAACAGCGGGCTGGTGATCACAATCAACCCCAGCGATTTTGGTAGCAGCCATCCTCTTGCTGGAATTCACTTTCAAGAAAAGTATGAAAAGATGGCGTACGAGGTGGGGAAGAAAGAGTATCTTTGCCCTATTCAAGGTGCGAAAGATTTCTTGGGCGGAAGAGTTTCCCCTGCAGCACCACCCTCGAGTTATCCAAGGGGGACGATTGCAACCAATTTGGAATCGATTTTGCCCACGCAGGTGATTGAGGCCTTGCATCATGGCTTACCCATTATGGACAAGAAATGGCAGGGTAGATTTTTAAAAGAAGCAAGTATTGTTGGGCCGGAATCCCGGGGCAGTGCACCCGTAAGAGTGGTTCGCGATTCACTCTCCAGGCAAAGCCCTTCTGCAATCGGGCTTTATCCCGTTGGAGAAGGCGCAGGCTACGCAGGTGGGATTGTCAGTGCTGCTCTCGATGGGCTTCGTAGCGCAATGAGCATTATCTCCACCTACGCTCCTGTTTCCTAAAAACCAAGTTACGCAACACCAGCAAGTTGATAAATCAAAGGTACTTCCAAACCTAAAAACCAAGTTACGCAACACCAGCAAGTTGATAAATCAAAGGTACTTCCAAAGCTAAAAACCAAGTTACGCAACACCAGCAAGTTGATAAATCAAAGGTACTTCCAAAGCTGGCATCGCTTTTACTGCATCCATCGGGTGCCAAAGGCACTGGCCATTTCTTGCGCGTTCCATCAGCACAAGAATTTTATCTTCGCTACCGGGTGAAGCTGCAGTGGGTTCATCTGAAAGCGGAGGTAGATACACATCTATGCCTGAACCCTTTCGTGCGAACTTACTCGTCGAGGGAAACAGCGCCCTGACTTCTGGTTTGTAGTAACAGGAATAGCAAAGGCCTCGGGGACGGTTCGAACGAACTTTATTGCAATTACGGCACAACATGATGAAGGTCTCCTTGAAAAGAATGGAATGGTTATTGGTTGGTACTGGAAGGTATTCGCTCTGAGAGAGATTGTTTTTCACGAATTCGGGATGCTGTTTTTCTTTTGCGTAACTCGAGGTGAGTTTCTTGAAGCAAGTTTTTGCGCATTATTTCTCGGGGGGTTTTATCAAACCAATCGAGGAATAACGTTGCTGCTTCCATCTGCCCCAACTTTTGTGCTGCAGCTTCTTTTAGTCTTTCGTGAAATTCTGAAACTTCAAAGACCGAGAACAAGCCTTCGCCTTCACGGCCTAAATATGCAAGCAACCCTACAGCAGCAGCAGGTAGTTCCCAGAAGCCAGGCATTGGTTTTGGGAAAACCACACAGCCTTGAACCAACGCTGGATCATCTTGCTTCAATCCATCTTGCAACGCATTTAATGCACTGTTTGAAAGTAGCGGGGCGAAACCTCTTCGGAATATATAGCGCCATGGTTCCATTTCTTTTTCCTCCAACTTCTACAACTAAGTTCTTTAGAAGGCAGCAAACACCTCCTATACCTATAGTGTAAATAAGTACACTTATTAAGCAAGCGAGTGGAGGCTTTGTTCATACTAATTGAGGCTTTTATTGCATAAAAGTGTACAATAGTTGGTTTACTTGATCATTAAAACTATACTTTAATATACATTTTAAGGGTAGCTAAGCCTGTTTAAGGGATAGTTCCCGCTTTTTGGTTCGCTTTTAATAAGTGTTGATGGGGTTAGAAATGTGGGCCTGTTGCTTATGATTGCGCAGGTGGTTCTTCTTCATTACCATTAGGAAGTGGAGCTGTTCTTTTAAAACCTGCATTACGAGGCCTTCCGTGCACAAATACTTTCCCGCACTTTTATCTTTGTTGATTCTTTCCTTCCCACTTTTTGCGCAGGAGGTCGGTGAGCCTAAAAACATCCAGTTGCAAGTGGATAAAATCGATCGTGATGCATTGGTTTTCTTTCCTCCCAAATCGAATACAAGCGCCCCGGTGGTGTTTGTTTTTCATGGCCATGGTGGTACTGCAAAACATGCAGCGAAATCTTTTGCAATCCAGAAGCATTGGCCTAGTGCAATCGTGGTTTACATGCAGGGGTTGAACACGCCTGGAAAATTGACCGATCCAGAGGGTAAAAAAACAGGCTGGCAGCATTATCCAGGAGAGCAAAATGATCGTGATCTTAAATTCTTTGATGCGCTGTTAAGCCATCTGCGCAAAGAATTCAAAATCGATGAGAATAAAATCTACTGTACGGGCCATTCAAACGGGGGTGGGTTTACCTACACCCTTTGGCAAACTCGGGGTGATGTTTTTGCTGCTTTGGCACCCTGTGCAAGTTTTGCTGTGAAGTTCGATGCGATGCCCAAGCCTTGCATTCATTTTGCAGGTGAGAACGATATGTTGGTAAAGTTTGTATGGCAAGAAAAGACAATCGAAAGAGTAAAAGAAATCAATGGGTGTGATTCCGCGGGTAAAGAATGGGCCAAGTATTGCACTCTTTACCCATCATCCAAAAACGCACCCTTGGTCGCATGCATTTATCCGGGTACCCATCAGTTTCCCGACTTTGCACCGGAACTGATGGTGAAGTTTTTCCAATCTCAATCGAAGCCTGCTTCAGTAAAGTAGCCCTATTAATTCCATATGCAGTATAAATAAAAATCTATCCATTAACCGAGCTTTTTCATGTTTCAGTTAAATCGTAGAGAATGGCTGGGGAGTTGCCTGGCTTTACCTGCAGTTGCGGCTTTGCCAGCAGTTGCGGCTTTGCCCGGAAGCAAAGCGCCCTTGTTATTGAGATCATCTTGGCAAACTGTAAATATTGGTGATGTTGCGCACACGCCCGGTATGCTGACGCTTCTCGAAAAATATTTCCCGGATCAAAAAGTTTGGCTCTGGCCTTCCAATGTCAACAATGGGGTGAAGGAAATGTTGCTTGCGAGGTTTCCTTCCCTTCGTATTTTGCAAACGGAAACGGAACAGAAAGAAGCATTGGAAAAATGTGGTTTTCTTCTGCACGGGTCCGGGCCTTCGATTGTGGGTACCAAAACTCTTCAGCTTTGGCGCAAACAAACATCCAAGCCCTATGGCATTTTGGGGGTGACTGTTTCATCCATTGATCCTGCAGGGATGGAGTTGATGGATAATGCCAGATTTGTATATTTTCGTGACTCTGTCTCTTTAGCTTTGGCAAAATCCAAGAATGTAAAATGTCCAATCCTTGACTTTGCCCCAGATGGCGCATTTGCCACCGATTTGAAAGATGAACCTACTGCACTGAAATTCCTTGCTGAAAATCAACTTGAAACAGGTAGATTTGTTTGTTGCATTCCCCGACTGCGTTACACTCCCTATTGGAAAATACACGATAAAGTCAAATCTGCAGAGGATGAGCGCAAGGACAGGGAGAATCAATTAAAAAAGGAACAGGATCATAAACCATTGCGTGATGCCATCATTAGGCTGATCAAAGAAACCGACCATAAAGTTCTTCTTTGCCCAGAAGATGCCAGCCAAATGGAAGTAGGGAAAGAGTTGCTTTATGAACCGTTGGAAGAAGCTGTTCGTAAAAGAGTGGTTTTACGCAAACAGTTTTGGAAGCCCGATGAAGCCATCAGTATTTACAAGAAATCTCTTGGCTTGTTTGGGAACGAAATGCATTCACCAATCATGTGTATAGGAAATGGAGTGCCTGCAATTGTATGTCGATGGGCTGAACAAACTAGTAAGGGTTTCATGTGGCAGGATATTGGTTTGAAAGATTGGTTGTTCAACATGGATCAGGAATCAGACCGAAATAAGGTTGCAGATACTGTGGTGGCCATGGTGAAAAATCGGGAAAAATCATTGGAAATGGTTGCTATGGCTCAGAAGAAAATTCATGCAGCTCAGGAAAAATCAATGAAGGTGCTTTCCAAATCCCTTGAAATGATACCTTGATCAGTATGTTTTTAAATGTTAATCGATGTGTGGTAGGAAGCCTCGATGTACCTGCCCTGCCCTTACGATGAAAAAACGGACTGGTTGAAAAGTGGGAAGTTCAGGGTGATTCAGGACGAATGAAATATTATCGACGCTGATCATTTCCCATTGGTGCAACCCTACCAAGATATCGCCTTTTTGAAAACCTGCACGGGCCGCAACACTCTCTGGCCTTATCTCGGTAATCAATAATCCTCCATGTAGTTGATTGTTTGCCTTCGCAACAGCATCAGAGCCAATGGTTTGAACTTTTAATCCAATTCTGCGCCAAACCACTTCAGCAACTGCAATCACAGGTTTACCTGGCTCTAATGTCACTTCGACTTTTTGTTCAGAGCCATCCCTGCGGAGGTGAAAAACCACTTTGTCGCCTGGGGATTTATCAACCAAGGCTCGTTCCACATCAAGGCTCGATTTAACTTGGAAATCTTCAATCGCAAGAAGTTCATCACCTTTGTTGATACCAGCGCGTGAACCTGGGCTGCCACCTTCCACCGCATCAACCATGGCTGCCCTGCGGATACCATCGGTTTGTTCCAACTTCACTTCATTGCGAAGGCCAACGCCATGTTTTACATTGCCCCGCTTACTTCCCATTAATTCACCGGAAACCCGTACCATCGTATCCACGGGAATCGCAAACCCAATCCCTTGGGCGCCCGCACGAATCGCAACATTTACGCCAATTAACTCGCCATGAATATTCACCAATGGCCCGCCACTATTCCCGGGATTGATACTCGCATCGGTTTGAATTAGCCCTTTGTAGGAGATTTCTTTGTTCAGGCTGACATCTCTTCGGGTTGCGCTTACAACGCCAACCGTCACCGTATGTTCATAACCATAGGCATTACCGATTGCCACTACCGTTTCGCCAACCATCAGGTCGGATGCGGTGCCAAGCGTGATTACGGGTAGAGTTTTCTTCGCATCGATTTTCAAAAGAGCGAGATCGTGTTCTGGGTCGCGTGCAATAACTTGTGCTGGGAGTTGGGTGTTATCCGAAAGCCTAACACGCAAAATTGAAACATCTTCAACCACATGGTTGTTGGTGATAATGTACCCGCGCGAATCAATGATGATGCCGGTGCCCATGCCGTTAATATTGCTCTTAGCTGAACCTATCATGGAAAAGTCATCACTACTTGCAGGCTTTTCGCTTTGGATGTTGACCACTGCGCCACGAACTTTTCGCACCACATCGGTGATCGGGGTTTGTCTAAGATTCCAATAGCGGTTGGCAGGTTGTGCTGCGAAAGGGGCTGGGGCCTGAGTGGTTGCAATCGGCAGGGTTTCTGCCTTGACTGCCCATCCACCAACCAAGGTCGATGCAAAAATAGATGCAAAAAATAAAGATCGAATTTTTAGCATGGGTTATCTCGTTTGAAACACCATCATCATAATTCCCCCCAAGGAATCTTCCCGATGCCCGTGGGCACGAGTGATGATGCTTTCAAGAGATAACTTCGGAACAATCAAAGCATACCCTGCAATGTCAATTGGTTGAATTACTTATAACGCCTAGGAGAAGGTGGTGAAGAGTATGGTGAAGAGTATTTTGCTTAAAACAATAATCTTGATGGATTTTCCATTATTTCATGCTGAATCAATTGCAGGAGGTAAGTGCTAAAATAAATCGAACAATCATATTTTTTTGTTAAAGTTTATGGTTTTGCTATGTTTCAACCCATGTATTAACAAGACATTCAAATCCGTGTGATTACTTCTTCACTTTTTCGAGCAAGCCCATCAAAATGCTAGTGATTTTTACTGAGGCTTCTGTTTCCAGATAACTCGAACGAGCCCGCCAGGTTTCATAACCACCTAGTTTGTGATGTTCAGGCGTCGGCAGATACCCGTTGTATCCATTGGCCAAGCTGATGGTGAAGGTTTGTTTGAGGGGGCTTTTCTTTTTGAGTCCCAATCCTATTTCTGTAAACACTTCGCAGGGGATCGCACAGATACCCAGATCGCCTATGCGCATTACCTGGATGATTGCAGGAACTTGTGAAGGGTATTTGGAAAGCAGCACTGCTTCTCGTGCATAGATTTCAGTCATGGTATCTAAAACAGTTTTATTCGCCTTGGTTAATATCTCGTTTGCCCTTTCCAACTCAGTTTTGGAAGGCTGCCTAACGCCTAGTAAAAGTTCTTTTTGTTCAGAAGCGAGGGAAACATGATTCTTATACTTGATGTTGGCCACTGCTTTTTGAGCAGCTTTTGCGACGCTGTTGGCAACTACACGGATTTGCTCGCCTGGTTCTCGCTTCCCGGGTGCCATGGCTGCGAAGTTGACATTGTTCACATCGCCACTGGTGCCATTGCTCATGATGCCAACAAAAGAGCGATCCGCATCTAAAAGAACGCCAATGGATTCAGCGAAGGCGCCAAAGTAATCAGCACTGATAGCTGGGAAGCCGCCCACATAATGAAGGCTATAGTTTGCAAGAAGGGCGATGTGTTTGCCCTCTTTTGTTTTTAGGGAAAGTACGGAAACTTCGGGGTCGGTCGGGCCTGCAGATGTATCAACCCGGGCATTTTGATAACCAGGGTTCATAATGACTTTGTCTGTTGTTTCGCCAAAGGGGTTAATATTCATCTGCCCCGGTTTGATGAACCATCTGCGATTAAAAACTTGGGTTGGGTCAGAGGCAACTCCCCAGCCGATTTGTGCGGGCACCATTCTTTTATGAGCTTCGATGATACCCTGGGAGATTTTTTTCGAAAGAAACGCAGGGTAATCTTTCTCGGGTTCGCTTTGAAAAACCCCTGTTGCAGTGGGCGCTGAATGGGTATGCGTTGCGGAGCAAAGAATGTTGGTTGCAGGGATGCCAATTTTATCAGCGACTGCTTTTTTTGCAGCATCAAAAACTTCGCGTGGGATCATGCACGAATCACACACCACCAAAGCCAGCTTGGTTATGCCATCATCAAGAACGATGCAGCGCGCATGAATACGATCATGCACCATGTTTGCTTTTCCATCTTTCATATTGCCATTAATGGAAATAGGCAATTCTTCAGGCGAGATATCTTGGGCAAATGCGCCAGCTTTAAATACTCCCGTTTGGGCGAAAGCCAAAGTGTTTAAAAGAAAAAATGTAATCAAAGAGAAGATAAAATTTTTCATGGTGAATCATCCTAAAACAACTTCGGGTAGGTTGGCTTTAATTGTATTAGTAAAAGCCTGAAATCAATATGACTGCAATCCCATTAGATTGCAATTAAAACCAAGTGAAATGTAATTGCGCCTTGCCCTAGGTGGATCGAGCCAAAGGCTTGGTGCTATTAAGGTTTGAATTGAATTGCGCCATCGTTTTATTCGAAGCTGGAGATTTCTAATCTGCCTTTAGCATGGGTGCTTGACTCTGTAATCAAAGAGACGGGAGTGAATGGAAACCAGAGTCAAACAAGGGTTTTACTTTCGATCGATGATGATGTTGAGGGTGTTATCTTTTTTATCG